>CAZBGF010000067.1:0-7732 GCA_964491255.1 uncultured Verrucomicrobiota bacterium | reverse complement strand
TTCAGGACAATTCCGAGTTCCGAACTCCGAGCTCCGAATTAATAATTGCTTTTGTGGTTAGCAACTGACATTTATCCGCTGCGGCTGAAAAACACCCTTTTCGCAAATAATCGCCTTGATTAAATGAGCCGGAGTAACATCAAATGCCGGTGAATACACCTTGACATCTTTCGGCGCTGTTTCTTTTCCAAAACCGCAGGTGATTTCATCAGAACCACGCTCCTCAATTGGAATACTATCCCCGGAAACCAATGTCAAATCAAAGGTCGAGGTGGGAGCCAACACATAAAATGGTATCCCATGCGCCTGCGCAAGAAGCGCGACGCCATAAGTTCCTATTTTGTTAGCCGTATCGCCATTAGCCGCAATCCGGTCAGCTCCAACCATCACAAGATCAATGCGGCCCTCCTTCATGACTTGCGCAGCCATATTGTCGCAAATCAAAGTCACATCGATACCAGAGCGCATTAATTCCCACGCTGTTAACCTGGAACCCTGAAGAAGCGGCCTTGTTTCATCAGCATACACATGAATCCGTTTTCCCTGCTCATGCGCCAGATAAATCGGCGCTAATGCTGTTCCATACTGTGAAGTGGCCAGTCCACCTGCATTACAATGAGTCAACACTGTTTGTCCATCCTTCAGAAGTTCAGCGCCGTAGGCCCCAATGGCACGGCACATGGCAATATCTTCCTCAAAAATGTTAACCGCCTCAAGAGCCAGTCGTTCTTTCAGTGACCCCGGATCGAGATTCGATTCCCGCTCGGCAAGAGATTTCATCCGGTCAACGGCCCAGAACAGATTAACGGCAGTCGGCCTTGACGACGCCAGATAATCGGCCGCCTGAGAGACTTCCAGAGCCAGTTCACTGCCTGTTTTGGCTGCGGAATCCTGGACTGCCGCGGCCACGCCCATGGCCGCGGCAATACCAATCGCCGGGGCGCCTCGTACCTGAAGTAATTTAATAGCCTTCCATATTTCGCGGATATCCCGGGTTTCCAGATAAACCAATTCGCCGGGCAAGCGGCATTGATCAACCAGCCTGACATGCCCGGGGATAAGGGTACCCGACCTTTCCGCAATCCATTCTATAGTTCGAACAGGTTTCATAAGAATTAATATAATTATTCGGCCACAAAGGCAATTATTAATTCGGAGCTCGGAGTTCGGAACTCGGAATTATCCTGAACAGCATTTCCCGTTCCGCGCTCCGCATTCCGCGTTCTGCGTTCCCTTTTTTGTGTCCTGGTGTCTTAGTGACTAACTGAGTTACGAATCAACCTGCAATCGTCAATAACAATGCCAGGCTCATTCCATTAAAGAAAACATGCATGACAATTGGCACCACAATAGATTTTGTCATAATATAGGCAATGGACAATGCTAAAGCGAGTACAAATAAAGGGATAATGGAAGGAAGATGAAAATGAATTATCGCAAACAACAACGATGTTACGAAAATAGCTGCGCCCGCTCCAATACGCTTCATCAAAAGCGGCAGAATAATACCACGGAATAAAGCTTCCTCAGCCACCGGCGCTACCACTACACCAATCACGAGTAAACATATCAATGCCCAGGTTGACTGCGGCTCCAGAAAAAACAATGCCACATTCTGAATGGTTATGGAATATCCAAAGAGAAACAGAACCAAGCGGTAAATTAAGGACGCACTGAAAAAAAAAGGCAATACTGCAAGATAACAGATGATACCCTGACCTATGTGATTAATGAAATCATGCTTTTTCAATCCGAATGCCTCATGCCATGAAAATCCATATTCCCGAATCACCACGACAAGCAACAACAAACTCGCAACATGAAAAAACAACCCTTGAACGAGCATACTCCATGATCCCGGCTCTTGTCCAGTCAGCCAGCCCAACGCCTTGGCAGTTTGAATGAACCCCACAACAGCGAGCTGAAGACACAACAGTATCAAGCCGATTCGCAGAGCCACGCGCCACGTCCACGGCCGGCGCTTCAGCCACATGACATGACTATCCCACGCAATCGGATTAGAACGCAGACGGACACCAAGGGCAACGATCACAATCATCCCCGCAAACAGAAGAATGAAAAAAGCAAGACAAACGAACATTTCCATGGCTTTAACCAACGGATATAATTACTCAGGTATTCAGAATTCAGGAGTCAGCCTGCCCGCGCCGCGTGTCGGCCAGGGAATTCAGAATGCTTCGAGAATACGCATCTATCAGTAGTTAGTTGTCAGTAATCAGTTACACTCCTCAGACACCCCTATCCCTCTTCCGTGGGAGGCGCTTGACACAAGCGCCGCTACAACCCCGACACTCACATACCCACACACCTCTTCCGCTCCGACACTTCGATATCCCTTACTCGTATTTCGCTTCACGCTTTCTTCTCCGTCACCTGTGATTCGATGGTTTCCTTAATAACGTAAATCGGCTTATCCTGCGATTCATGATACGTTCGTATCTGAATCTCCGCAAGAAGCCCCATACTGATGAATTGAATGCCAAAAAAAATCAGCATAAATGAGGTCATAACCCAGAACGGACGCTTCAGAAGAGCACCGGCAAAATGAGTGCCAAACAGATTGCTTGAAAGATTGGCAACCATCATCACAACAAGAAGCAACCCCCCCAGAGTGCCCAGCAGAAACCCCACCTTCCCAAAAATCTGTATAGGACTTTTACTGTACCGGAGAAGAAAAGTGACAGTCAACAGATCCAGGATGACCCTTGTAATACGCCCAAGGCCATACTTGGAATCGCCGTGAAGACGAGGATGATGTCTCACCACCACTTCTTCAACCGATGCCCCTACCCAACTCGTCAAGGCAGGAATAAAACGGTGCATTTCACCATATAAATTTACATTCTGCATCAAATCACGGCGGTACGCCTTGAGCGTACACCCATAATCATGAAGATGTACACCCGTAATGCGGCTGATAAGGGCATTAGCAAGCACCGAGGGTAATCGCCGAGATAAAAAGGTGTCTTTACGGTCTTTTCGCCAACCGCTGACTACATCAACCCCATTGTCAATCCGCTCCAAAAGCAAAGGAATATCCGCCGGATCATTCTGAAGATCCGCATCCATGGTAATAATAACGGCGCCGCGCGCATGATGAATGCCAGCACTGATTGCCGCTGTCTGCCCGAAATTGCGACGGAACCGAATCACTCGCATATGATGGATAGTTGCCGATATCTCACGCAGTTTCTCCCACGAACCATCAGTACTGCCATCATCAATTAAAACAATCTCATACGATCGGTCCAGGAGAGACAAAGACTCCTGCAACTTATTGCATAATAGTGTAACGTTTTCGACTTCATTGTAAACCGGTACAATCACTGATATATCAATCATTGTTTTCTCCGTTAAATTCGTTTATTTGACTCCGCAATACAATTCAAACATCCGGATCCGCTTTAAAACGAATCGATTTAATCAGATCCTGTCCAAACCTTTTTTGAAGCCGAGCCAATATATCGACTTGTTTATACCTGATCAATTCGTTTACCCAGACCGCGCTGTCAACATAAATGACCAGCACATGTCGTTCAAATCGCCCGGGACGAGCATGATTCGCTGCTTTTCGGCCCATAAATTCAGGCCATTCACGCTCGAGTTCACGCATCCATGACTGACTATTTGCATCAATTCGTTTAAAAACCGTTCCAAGCACATCACGAATTGTAACCGCGGAGTCCTCTACAGGGGGGTACGAATCAAAAATATGAAAACGTTCACGATTCACCATCCAGCGGCTTTTATCATAGTTCCTTTTCTTCATCATGCTGTTTATTATTTGTTAGTATCAACCGCAACACCAGGATGCAAACTGAACTGCATGTCATACAGTCTGCGGTAAATACCATTCCTATCCAGCAGTTCCTGATGCGCGCCAAATTCCACAATCCTTCCTTTATCAAGCACGACAATCATATTGGAATGAATGATAGTTGACAGACGATGGGCAATAGCAAAAACCGTTCGTCCTTCCATAAGTTGATCAAGCGCTGTTTGAACAAGCCGCTCCGATTCCGTATCCAATGCGCTGGTGGCTTCGTCCAGGATCAGGATAGGAGGATTCCGCAAAATCGCTCGTGCAATCGCTATTCTCTGGCATTGCCCACCTGACATCCGGACGCCTCGCTCTCCTATGACAGTATCATAACCTTCCGGCATCTGATCGATAAATTCGCAAGCATTAGCACGACGCGCAGCCTCTTCAATGTCTTGCCGTAAGACATTGAAATGACCATAAGCGATATTATTCGCCACTGTATCATTGAATAGAATAGTATCCTGAGTAACCATGCCAATCTGCTGACGGAGAGACTTCAGCGTAAATCGCCGGACATCCACTCCATTTAGCAGAAGCGCGCCAGAGGTCACATCATAAAATCGAGGTAAAAGATTAACTAATGTTGTTTTGCCGACTCCAGACCCTCCAACAATTGCCACCCGTTCTCCGGCACGCACAGTAAAATTAATCTCATTTAAAACAAGAGCATCATCATAGGCAAAATTGACATTATCAAACTTCAAAGTCTCAACATCGTTTTTAAACACAACAGCATTCGGAAGGTCACAAACCAACGCTGGAACATCTATTATCTCAAAAATCCGGTCAGCAGAAGCGGATGTCTGTTGAATATTAAGATGTATTCGGCTGATTTTTTTCACAGGCTCATAAAGCACCAACATGCCAATTGCAAAAGTAATAAAATCCGGCGCCGGCATTTCGGACCACCTCGCATATAGCAGGACAAGAGATAAACCAAACATTGAAAGAAAAACAATAATTGGTTCAACACATGCCTTGGCCATTACAACGCGTATAATCCGACTGAAAAAATGTTGGCATTGTGACGTGAATCGGTCAATCTCATAACGCTCCATCCCAAACGCCTTTACAATGCGGATGCCAACCAGATCTTCCTGCAAGAGAGTCACAAGCGCGGCCAGATGCTCCTGGCCATGACGAGCATAGCGTCTGACCCGCCGTCCAAATAAGGTAACCGGTAAGATACAAATTGGAAACAGGATTAAAGAGAGAAAAGCCAGCCAGGAATCAAGCCAGAATAAATAACCAAGCACACCAATCAAAACAAACGGCTGTTTGACTAAATCACCCAGCACAGCAGATACCGCACGTTCAACCATCATCGAATCATTAATAGTTCGCGAAATCAACTCGCCTGTTTTGCTTTTCGTAAAATAACGAACGGACAATTCCTGAAGATGAGCAAAAGTCTGAATTCTCAAGTCCATTACCACACGGTTCCCGACCCACTGAATAAAATATTCGCTCAAAAACTGACCAACTCCCCTACCCAGAGCGAAAATCAACAACAGGACTCCTACCAGTACGACAGTATGAAACGAAGCATGCTCAAAAACATCCGTCAGCACATTTCTTGCGGCTCCGAGCAGTCCGGTGGTGGAACCGGCAAACAGTATACCGAAAAAGATCCCTATAAAAAGTCGAGAAAGGTATGGCCTGACATAACCCAAAAGGCGGCGATACGTCGCCAAGCCCTTCTTGTACTCATATAATTCCTGGTGATTACTCATTGATTATTACTCAGTCACAAAGTGGCAAAGGCACATAGGCACAAAGTCGTAGGAATACGATCTGAATACAGTGCAGTTCCCTGCCTTGAGGGGTCTGCCTGGCAAACACCCCGATACACCGATACACCCATACTCCATTACCTCTTACTAAGCAACCCATTCTCTTCAGATTTCTTGACTTTGCCCCTTTACTACTCTGTGCCTTTGTCCCTTTGTGCCTATGTGCCTATCTTTAATTCATCTAAAAGTATAGCGGAGCAATCTATTTTTTTCCATCCTTAATTGACGTAACTTTTAAAATGACGTAATGTTATCACTTAAATGAATCTCATTCGACCCTGAACGTTCAGGTCCGGGTTCGTTGCGGGCCTGTCGAACAATGTTGACTGACTGGCCCGCGCTTGAGGTAGATCGAGGCATCCTCGCCGAGCCGTCGTGAGCGGCTTAGCCAGAGGCTTCGCCCTACTTTAGCCGCCTTCGGCGGCATGCTAAAGACGAGGGTTTTCCTCCCCGTATGGGAGAGTAACTATACACTTATCAAAAGGATGATACAATGACAGAACATGACATGCTGGAAATGATATTTCGGATGCAGGGTGAATTAAACCAGAGAATTGGCGTTGACACACTCAACATAGCCGAGGACAAACAACCGGAATGGATTCTCAACTACTGCCGGGCGCTTTCTCAGGAAATAGCTGAACTCACCGATAGTGTACCGTGGAAATGGTGGGCCAATTATCAAAAGTATGACAAACAAAATGCACGGGTTGAAGTGGTTGACATGTTTCACTTCCTCATATCACTGGCGCAGGTATTGGGCATGTCAGCAAAAGATGTGTTTGAAGCATACTTACAAAAGAACAAAGTCAATTTCGAGCGGCAGGATTCCGGCTACACGGTTAAGGACGAAAACGACAGCAAACACATTGGTGTTTAGTGGCTGTTCGACCCCAAACGTTCGGGGCGAATGGGTTCTACGTATATCTCAGAATTTCTTCAGCGGTCGTATTCCCGTCAAATATATTGCGAATACCATCCTCACGCAGGTCATGCATCCCCTGCTCAACGGCTTTTTTGCGAATATCGGATGTTGGCTTACGTTCGTTGATTAATGACCGAATTACGTCGTTAAGAACGAGATATTCATAAATCCCTCTTCGTCCGCTATATCCGGTGTCATGACACTCGGAACATCCCTTTCCATGAAAGAAGGAACGTCCGGCAATTATCTTTTCCGAAAGACCTAACAATTCCAGAGTGTTTTTATCAGGCTCGAAAGCAACTTTACAGTGCTTGCAAATCGTCCGAACCAGGCGCTGAGCCAGCACCGATTCCAGTGTCGACGATATCAGAAACGGTTCCACATTCATATCAATCAAACGTGTTATCGCACCCGGCGCATCATTAGTATGCAAAGTGCTCAGGACTAAATGCCCTGTCAGCGATGCCTGGATGGCAATTTGAGCGGTTTCAAGATCACGAATTTCACCAATCATGATGATATCGGGATCCTGACGTAAATACGCACGCAGTACCTGTTGAAAGGTCACGTTGATTGCTTCATTAACCTGGATCTGGATAATCCCCTCCATGTCATATTCAACCGGATCCTCCACAGTCAGAAGTTTTTTCTCAATAACGTTAATCCGACGTAAAGCAGAATAAAGCGTAGTTGTCTTTCCTGAACCGGTTGGTCCCGTAACGATAATAATGCCATTGGGTTTTATGATATCCCGAGTGAATTGTTTATAAATATCCGGCGACATACCCAAGTTGTCGAGTTCAAGTGACACCATGGAACGGTCCAGAATACGCAATACCACACTCTCTCCAAACTGGGTCGGCAGAGTTGATACGCGAAAATCAATCGAGCGCCCCATAAGATTCATCTGAAGCCGGCCATCCTGAGGAATACGGCGTTCGGCAATGTTGAGATTAGACATCACTTTGATACGTGAAATAACCGGCAACGCCAAGCGCATCGGCGGCGGCGACATTTCATAGAGCACACCATCGACACGATAGCGAATTTTAAACTCTTTTTCAAACGGCTCAAAATGAATATCGGATGCTTTGGACTGCACAGCTTCATAAAGCATTAAATTGACAAACCGCACAACGGGAGCAGAATTCGCTGCTTCCTCCAACCCTG
>CAZBGF010000066.1:0-7740 GCA_964491255.1 uncultured Verrucomicrobiota bacterium | reverse complement strand
TGAACAAAATTTTTCTTCGCTTTTGTGTTACACCATTCTGTTAATTCCATCAGAAATTCTTCTCTTTTTTTGATTTTTACACTTTTAACTCACCACTGCATTATCTTTAAATTCACTACTCCTATAATAACGGTGTTTACTGACGACGTACAGCCTGTTTTAAGATCACTAATCATCTTGATCTACAATCTGCCGGAGCTGTTTCTTTGCCGACTGATGATGTTTCTGCTCCAGCATCCGCTCTTTCTGGCGCCGTGATCGCCGGCGTTTCTGCCTTCTGATTTTCTCCGCCTTCTGCCGACGAGCACTTTGCGCACCCAGGGTTCGTTCCTCAAGCTTATCACACAGTTCCCGCCGTGCCGCAAAACGATTGCCCTCTCGAGATCGAGTTTGCTGGCACTTAACCTCTATTCCGGAAGAAAGATGGCGAAGATAAACGCAGGACGATGTTTTATTGAGCTTCTGACCGCCTCGGCCGGAACCCAGTATAAACTTTTCAAGTATATCCTTATCCAGAATCCCGAGCTTGGTCATGCGCGCCTTCAACTCCTGCTGTTTATTCTTACTGACAGTTGAGTTGGTCATAATTCTAACATTGTAGCCACGTCGCTCTGTTGCCGTGTGTTACCCATTTCCTTGTAGCCACGGCACTCTGTTGCCGTGTTCACTCATTTCCTTGTAGTCACGGCACTCTGTTGCCGTGTTTTTATACTCAACGCCTCAGCTGAGTGAGGCGGCTACATCTACTCAGCGCCTCAACCCAGGGAAGCGGCTACATGCCTTTGCCAAATATGGATTCCTCAATTATCGAACATAAAATATGGCTGATCAGAATATGCACCTCCTGAATCCGCGGCGTATCATTCGAGGGCACATTGACGCAATAATCACAAAGACCGGCCATTTCCCCACCTGCTTGACCTGTCAAGCCGACACGCACCAGCCCCTTCTCCTGACAAACACGAAAGGCCGCCAGTATATTCGGTGAATTGCCTGAAGTTGAAATCCCTAAAAACATATCGCCTTTATCGCCAAGCGCCTCAATCTGCCGCTTGAAAATCTGTTCATACCCGGAATCATTGCCGATCGCTGTCAACACCGACGTATCGGTCGTGAGAGCAATAGCTGGAAGAGCAGGATGATCGAAATTGAGCCTGTTAATCAGCTCACCGGCAATATGCTGAGCATCAGCGGCGCTTCCGCCGTTACCGGCAATAAGAAGTTTATGTCCATTTTTATAAACCTGAACAGCGGCTTGAGATATCTCAGCAATCAGGCCAATCAGTTGCTCGTTGTGCAATACGTTTTGCTTCAGTTCAATAGATTCCGTGATTTGACTGATAATAAATTTTTTCATAAAACTGTTCCTTTACCTTTGTGTCATTAACCGCGGATTACGCGGATTTTCGCTGATAAAGATTAAGAATGCGGAAAATAATTGACAGAAAAACGAGAAATCTTTCTTTATATCCGCGCCCATCCGCGTAATCCGCGGTTCAATCATTCCTTCATAAAACTTTTGACACTACCGATTATTTCGACGCGAGAACAAGAAATGAATTCGAGAAGAAATCGAATTTCCCGTTTTGAATAATATTCAAAAGAGCCTTTGTCTGGCTGAATAACTGCAAACCACCCTGATCGAAATTAGGCGCATCCCGCAAAATATGATTAACCCCGGGCTGATAGTCATCACTGAAAATCTCAGTAGGCATTTTATAGTCAGGATACGGATAATAAAACTGAATTTTGGAATACCCGGATTCCTGAAGCAGAACAGTCAATTCATCCTTTGAGAACGTCTCCACATTATCAACCTTTAAATACCCTTCAATTCCATCAAACAAACGGCCGGTATGGTCTTCTCTGGCGCCGGTGAAATATTTGATACCGAACTTGTTTTCAACGGCCACAAACAACGTTCCGCCTGGCTTTAAGAAAGTTAATATCTTTTTGAACAAATCATGGTAAGGACGAGGCGTGTGGATAAACGTTTTGGAATACTCAAGCACTCCAACAAGCGTGACATAATCGAAAGACCGAGATAATGGAATGTCCATTATATTTCCGGCAATAACCTTAAGATGATCCTCATTCTTGTAGCGATTATAAACAATCTTGCTTCTTCTTTGCGACAATTCAACAGCACAAACGCGGGCAACTTTTTCACAAAACAATCCGGTCAGCGCGCCGCAACCCGACCCGATTTCAAGAAGGTCAGATTCCCTGTTAAAAGGATACCACTCCAGCAGATTCCTGCGGTCACGAGATAAATGATACAGAATCGGCCAACGATCATCGTTGACCAGAACATCCATGAGCGGCTTACCCTGCTGAATAATATCCAGAATTTCATCTTCAACAGCCCCGTCCGAATAAATATCCTTACCCTTGTCGTAACTTAAATCTAGTTTAGCCATGATTTACCCGTTCAATTTTAATTCGGCTGTCTAAGTCATAAAAACCTACCATCGGCATCAGGGAAACGGCTTCAAAAAGCAAAACGTCATATAACCTGTGATACACAACAAGTTCTTCGTTATCAAAACCCGTGCATCCGAGCGATAGACTATACTGGCCGGACTGACAATTCAATATCTGATTAAACTCAACCAGAACACAATCCCCTTTCCGAAAAGACCCGGACTTTATATCCTTGAAAAATGTATTGGTTCCTGTCACTTCCAGGCCTTTCAAATCTTTAAGCGTATACGCGAAAATGGGGTGGTCAATATCAGAATGAAACGCAACTTTCATTCTGACTGAAAAAAACTGGCCATGTTGAAGCAGTTGAGCAGGATGATTGTCTTCATCAAACATACCGAAATCAATAATTTCAGCCGTCTTACTGCCATAGGACATCGCATTCGGATCAACGGTAAACTGGTCTTTGAAAGCAGATGTCAGACCTTTGACATTCTTCTCCTCTGTTGCTTTACCCGACCCTTGGGAATAACACTTCACCATGAGCTTTTTGTAAACATCCACGGCTTGTTTCGGGGTCGCTTCAATCACTTTCTTTCCGCCGTCCAGAACTATCGCCTTATGACAATACCGGATGACGCTATCCATCGTGTGGGTGACAATGATCACCGTCTTCCCCTGCTTTCTGAAATCATTGAGTTTCCTGAAACACTTGGACTGGAAACTGATGTCCCCGACAGCAAACGCTTCATCAATGAGTAAAACATCGGGATCAACATTGATAGCCATAGCAAAGGCCAGCCGGATAAACATCCCGCTGGAATAGGTTTTCACAGGCAAATCAATAAAATCACCAATATCCGCGAACGACACGATCAACTCAAGCCGGTTATCTATCTCCTTACGGGTAAACCCCATAATAGTCCCGCTGAAATAGATGTTTTCAATGCCGGTTAATTCTAAATTAAATCCGGCGCCCAGCTCAAGAATAGCCGACACTCTTCCATTAACCGTAACCTGCCCGCTGGTCGGCGTCAGAATCCCGGAAATCACTTTAAGCAGTGTTGATTTACCAGAGCCGTTTCCTCCAATAATCCCGACTGTTTCACCCTGCTTGATATCAAAACTCACATCATTCAGCGCGAAAAAATCCTGGTGATACTTTTTCCGCGCGGGATGCAGAACTTCTTTCAGACGATCCGCATGATGATGATATAATTTATAGACTTTTGATAAATTCTTTATACTAATAGCATTCATAGGGGTCAATCCAAACGCACACATTGATTCTTCTCGTCTCTGTTTCCCTTCCATTCACATCCTGCAATAAGGATAGCGAACTTTCCATCCCAGTAAAAGATTATTCAAAGTTTTTCAACAGCCACTTGAGACTCGACCCTTGTACACAACCCGATGGTCACTGGGTGCTCAGCAAAGATGGTGACGATTTCGGCCCAGCAAATTTATACACACTGAGTTCCTCTCCGTCGAAGAACCAGTCTATCAGTATTCCGCGGCCTGTTGGATAAATCCAGGTTGTTTTGATTTTTACCCTGTCCTTGATCATTCTGCAAGGATCAATCAAAGATAAACGGAGCAACTCTGCCGAAAGACGACTCGGGCCGCCCAAAGTACTATTCCAACGATTTTTGAGTACTTCGTTGATGACTATATAGTCATTCTGTTTGGCGGAATCAATGAGATCGTAACTACCATCCTGGGCAGGACCGAAAACACGTACCGAGTTGACTGCATAGCCGCCAACAGGAGAGACGTCCATGCTATACGCGACAGCAAAGTATGTCGTTGTGCCCATCGTAAATGACTGTATAGTTATTCCTATTCCCCAGTCTGTTTCAAGCATCCGAGCCATCTCCCAGGGCTTCAGCCACTGGTTGAGATCGTCATCAGAACCAGCGATTGAGGCGGCGTGTCTGTCAAACATAAAGCACACACTTCGATCAATCTTGATCCAAAGACATGTCTGGGTGTTTCTTGTGCGGAATCTTGTATCGTCGAGCTTTTCACCTTGCTTCTGCGTGACCACACCAGATCGCAAGTGGTTAATGTCCGGCATGTTGGCCGACAGGTGATTCATGAGCGTGTCAACCACCTGGGCGATTGCCACCATCGGTTGAGCCACAGACTGTGATTCTTCTGGATCGCCGCCAAACGCTGTATGCCTGACCAAGGACACCGTACTCAAGATTATTGCAGATAGAGCGATAAAACGGATTATTCTCATCGCTGTCCTCCTATTGACTCAGATTCACTACGCCGGGTACATCGGGGCCGGGCTTCTCGCGAACGAAAACAGTGGATTGGACGATAGGAACAATAACGATCTGTTCATCAACTCCTGCAAGCACGTTCGGATACGAATATTTGGTTTCCCTTTTGACCACCGCAGGGACTATTTTTTCGGCAGATCGCGTATCTCGATTCTGCAAAGCCGTATTTATTGCATCCCATTGCGACGTGCCGTCGTCGCCAACCATGGGGGCGAAGTAGCCAATACATCCACCGGCTTGTGGACCGATCTCATTTGAGAAAATCTCGCATGCTGCTTTCACACTATCGTCATATGGCCCACAGTTAAAAACCCAGCCGAGATCTTCAAGAAGATGATGACGGCTAACGGAACCGTTGTACAGCTCGCCTCCGACAGCACCAAACTGACCAGCTTGCAGAATCACATCAACGTAGGTGTTTGGCCACAATGGATTGCTCACTCGATTCCTTATCACGTCAGCAATCGCTCGCCTGGTGGCGATTGGGTCTGTCGTTGCAGCTTCTCCAAATAGAACCTGAACAAGCTCTTGGACTGCAACGCGCGTCAGTAGTGATTTGTCGAGCGATGTTCCCTTTACGGTGTATGTCAAGGTGACGGTAGCTTGGTCCGGGAGCACAGGATCAGTAGAACTTGGCGTAAACACCGACACGTCATCATTGTGGGCGGAAGTAGGTTGCATGTCGCCAGCAGTCGCCGCCCAGGACACGTCCCTATCCAACTGCGGATCCAAATCCCCAAGGATTCGCACAGCATCATTCTGTGCCGTTCTGATAACATACGGCTTTTGAGTCTTGTCCAGCAGATCCAGCGGTCTCGACTCACCATGCCCAACTATGGCTTCTTGGAAATCGGCTTTCAGTACGTTCTCAACGTCCGCTTCCATTATGAAGGTAAATGTCGCTGTTTTTCCCTTATCTCCACCACTTGCTATTACATTAGCATTAAAAGAATGCATTTGAGTTTCAGATTCTTGTAATTGCACTTTTAAGTTGCTTGATCCTGATCCTGTATCATTAAAGACGGAGTCTTCTTCGGTAATATCGACACTGATTGGTAGGCTAATGGAACCTTCTGCGAAGGTTTCCTGAAAAAGAACTTTATTGAACGACTTGTGCTCTCCAAAAGAAATTTTAGTTTTCACATGTGTAACTTGACCTTTCACATCGAACTGAAAACTCATATCATCGCCAATATTTTCTCCGCTATAGACAATTCCCTTTAACTTGATTATCAATAGAACTGACATATGATTTTCCCGTATTAAAACTGCCAACGATGAATCTGAATCTGTCCTTGTTCTGCGTGAAATGGGTTTCCCAAATTATTCCTCAACGAGTTGTTCGTCAGTTCGTCGCGTGCGAATTTCACTGGACAACAGATGTTTCATACAATAAACCGTCGTTTCCCTTCTGTCAAGCAATCTTTATACATACCAAAGTTGAACGTAAATCAGAAAAAAATTTACTTTTTTCGTTGTAACGTGACATCAATCGGTATTTGACAGACATGCTCACACCTTGTAAGGTGTGAGCATGACGCAGATATCCAATAAAGAACTACGGCCCTCTTTGTGGAGAACGTGCCGAGTACTGGCCAACAGAACCCGGCTCGTGATGTTGCAAGAGTTGATCCTCAGACCGAATCAATCGGTTTCCGAAGTGGCCCGACGCCTTTGTGTCCCTCCGGCAGTAGTCACCCAGTACCTACGGGCACTGAACGCGCGTGGCATGTTGGCGGCTCGAAGACAAGGCAAGTGTGTGTACTATCGACCATGCGCGGATGAGTCTGTGCTCGGCGCTATGCCCTTGTTGCAGGCACTTCAAGAGACGTTTGCGACCAAGAAGGATCCCGTTGAGGTGATCTTTCGGCAGGCAACTGCATTCACACATCCTCGACGGCTCGACATCATCCGCGTGCTTCAGAATGAACCGCTGAACAGCAGGCATCTACGGGCCGCGACAGGGATATCCCGAGCCGCTTTGACACGTCATCTGCACAAGCTGGTGAACCGCGGCGTCGTGATGTTTGATGGCAGGAAATACCGTTGCACTACTCTAAGAGACCCTTTTGCCAAAGCGCTGTTGCGGCTTGCCAAGCAGGAATGAACGTTGAGTATGCAGCCAGTTCCCAATGTGCATATACTCACACCTTGCAAGGTGTGAGTATATGCACTGAGGAAATTCCGGATGCTGATGCACAGGATTCGTTTATAATCGATGTCCCGGCATTCACAATCGGCTACACTATCCTTCCGTCCGGATTGCGTCTTGAACGTGAAATCTACGATGGCCCTGCTGCGCCTCGTTTCATCTTCTTGTCAGCAATGGCCAGGGGGGGTGCATTCAGCGCGAATGTTGAATGAATCCGAACACCGGCAAATATTTTTGACTGACAATTCAATCTCATTAATTGAATCTTCACGTTGTATTTCTCATGCCAATCTTGACAAAGCTCGGAAAAACGTAAACCAGATCATGAATTCCTGTGTCCGAAAAATAGAGGATGTGCGAACAATGTTATTGAAGGATTGAGACATTGATCATTACTGACTATCCCTTCTGCTGGACTTTCAACGCAGTTTGTGGATAATACGGAATATGCTTTACCAAGAAGAGATTCTGATCAGAACATGAGGTAAAGACTATGAATCAAATTGCAGTAGAACATAATCCAAATGAAGAACGGTTGAAGGAGCAGGGAGTATTGAACTGGCATATCTGGATAAAGGAAGCATCCGAGCTTCCATGGAGCTATGACAACCAGGAAACATGCTACTTTCTCGAAGGAAATGTTGTCGTTACTCCTGACGGTGGCGAGCAAGTAGAAATGGGTAAAGGTGATCTTGTTGAGTTTATGCTTTTAACATAGTTCGTAAATAGACCCTATCCGAAAAGGTATTTTGCGGTTATTTCCCCCTGGCCCCCCTGGCCGACCCGAGCGTCAGCTCGGGCAGGCAACGGGGACAAAGTATGATAGCCACCCCGAACGTTCGGGGTGGAATGTTAATAGTAAAAAAAATCTCC
>CAZBGF010000065.1:0-7837 GCA_964491255.1 uncultured Verrucomicrobiota bacterium | reverse complement strand
CAGCTACATGCCGCGCGGCTGCGATTGATCTGAGAGGGTATCGTGACGATCAGATTTTGGATGTTATCAGGACTGTAGGACAATATTCATGAACAGGCAAAAGAAAAAAAACGACAATGAAAACTGGCAGCCGAGGATAGTTGCTTTTCTCTGCAATTGGTGTTCATACGCAGGTGCAGACCTGGCCGGAATCAGCCGAATTCAATACCCGCCAAACATTCGAGTCATACGTGTGCCGTGCTCCGGGCGAATCAACCCGTTATATATTTTGAAAGCATTACAAGAAGGCGCTGACGGGGTTTTAGTCTCCGGCTGTCACCCGGGAGATTGCCATTATATCAGCGGAAATCTTGTGGCGCGGCGTAAATTCGCCATGATGAAAAATTTTCTGGAATTCATCGGCATTGAAGCCGATCGTGTTCAATTTTCCTGGGTATCTGCCGCCGAGGGACCTCGTTTCGCTGCATTGATAAAACAGGTAACCGACAGTGTGAGAAAACTTGGGCCAGCCAACAAAATGATCAAAAGGACGCTGAGTAAGAATGGAAAAAAGTGAAAAACAACTTAAAGAGACAGTAATAAAACTGTTTACCGATAAGAAAATCGATGTTCTGATCGGATTCGAGAACGGGACGCTTCCATTCCGGAGTCGGCCGTGCATGATTAGAAGCGTTGACAAAGTGGATAATCTTGTGTGGAATTCCACGTGTTCAAACAACCTTACTGTGTATCTTGTCGATTTCTTCCGTCCAAGGCCTGCATCCCGTAATGGAACTCCTTACGAACCGCCAAAAGTTGGAATTGTTGTCAAAGGCTGTGATGCTTTATCTATTGCTGTCCTGGTTAAAGAAAACCAGGTGTTAAGAGAAAACCTGGTTGTCATAGGCATGCCTTGCAAAGGCATCATTGATCCCGTTACGCAAGAAATCATTCCATCATGCAGTGAATGCCGGAATCCTGTACCGGAGGGGGTTGACATCCTGATCGAGGGTGATTCCAGAAAACCGGCTCCTGAAGGCTATGGGAAAATCACAGAGTTTGAAGCCAAACCTATTGAAGAACGGTGGCAATATTTTACCGAACAAATGTCAAAATGTATCAGGTGCTACGCCTGCCGGCAGGCATGCCCGAACTGTTACTGCAATGAATGCTTTGCTGAACAGACAAAACCAAAATGGATTGGGGTCAGCAACGATTTATCCGACACTATGCTTTATCAACTCGGACGGATGTTCCACCAGGCCGGCCGGTGTGTTGGTTGTGATGCCTGTGTCCGCGCATGTCCCATGAATGTGGACCTCCGTCTATTTACGCAAAAACTGGCGAAAGACGCAAAGGATTTATTCGATTACGACACATCGGAATTATCGAAAAAATCGCCTTTATTATGCACGTTCAACCATGATGACACTGACAACTTTATCACTGACCCAGAAAAACAGGATTGATATGAAACAAGGAATCATCAAAAAAAAGGATCTGAAACAACTTTTACTTTCTGATCGAAAGAACTACAAAGTATTCGCTCCCGTACAGAATGGAAAAGATGTTGTTCTATCCGAATTGTCACCTGATCAGGAACTGGTGCTGGAATACTCGAACTTCAAGCATCCGCCAAAGAACCTGTTTCTGCCGCAGTGTGAGGTTATCTGCACATACGAGAACGAAGAACTTCATGACATCCCTTTGCCTGAAGACAAATATATTGTTTTCGGCATCAGGCCGTGTGATACGAGAGCGCTTATCCTGCTGGATATGATCTTTGGTCAATTCGGCGGTTCGAAAGATCCTTATTACCTTCGGCGGCGTGAGAATGCACTGATCATTTCCATGGCTTGTTCAAATCCGTCTGACACCTGTTTCTGCACTTCCACCGGAGGCGACCCTGCTGGAACAGAAGGCTGTGACATCATAGCATTCAATCTGGGCGCTTCCCTTTTCTTTGAATCGCAATCAGCGAATGGCGAGTCTTTTATGCAACAGCATTCCAACTTCTTCAGCAACGTAAAAAAATCTGATTTAACAGCCAGAGACAAAACAATCGAACTATGCCGAAAAAAATTACATGTCATCAACATGGATGGTTTAAAGGAGAAGCTGGACCGATCTTTCGATGCTCCGGTTTGGAATTCCATATCGGAAACATGTCTGGGTTGTGGTTTATGCACCTATCTTTGTCCAACATGTTATTGTTTCGACATAACAGACGAGAAAGAAGGCGAAAAAGGCCGTAGAATTCGCACGTGGGATTCCTGTCAATATGCATTGTTTACACACCACGCTTCCGGTCATAATCCAAGGCCATCGCAAAAAGAGAGAATGCGACAGAGAATTCTGCATAAGTTTCTTTATACTGTAGATAACTTTGAAAAAACATTCTGCGTGGGGTGCGGACGTTGTGTGCAAAACTGCCCCGTTAATCTCGATTTACGCGAGACCTTGAAAAATTTACAGGAAAAAGTTAATAAATAGGACGCAGATGAACAGGATTTTTAATCATTTTTAATCATCCAGTCAGTTGACGGATCAAGAAATTATATTTGACCCGCAGAACATCGAACAAGGAATGATGAATGTCGAAGGGATAGAAAAACTTCATAATTCGAAATTCCTTGTTCAATATTCGACATTCAAAGAAAATATTATTTTCCGATGTCTTAATAAACACGCAGGATTTTAAGTATGAAAAACCCATATATCCCCTACCCCGTCAGGATCAAAAACATTACGATTGAAAACGACTTTAAAGACATTAAGACCTTCATGCTCGTTTTCGAAAAAGAAGAAGATGCGAAAAAATTCACATATCTCCCGGGGCAATTCGCTGAACTGTCCATATTCGGCTATGGCGAATCTCCCGTTGGTATTGCATCATCACCAACTGAAGAGGGTTTCGTACTGTTTACGGTAAAAAAGACAGGACTTGTCACCACCGAATTACATAATTCAGAAACCGGACGAAAAATCGGGATCAGGGGACCACTTGGCAATACTTATCCATGGGAAAAAATGAAAGGACGAAATATAGTCATCGTGGGCGGAGGTTTTGCCTTTACCACATTGCGATCCGCGACAAAATATATTTTACACAACGCCAACCGCAAAAAATTCAAAAAGGTTACCGTTCTCTATGGAGCTCGGAACCCCGGGGAACTTCTTTACAAGGAAACACTGCAGGAATGGAAAAAATCTCCGGACCTTGACACGTTCGTAACAGTTGACAAAAGCGACGGAAATTGGAAAGGCCGCGAAGGATTTGTTCCGGCAATACTCAAGAAAATCAATCCGTCTTCAGACAATGCTATTGCTCTTGTCTGCGGTCCGCCCATTATGATCAAGTTCACAATACCTGTCCTGCTGGATCTCGGTTTCTCCAGGGACGACATTATTCTCTCTCTGGAAATGCGAATGAAATGCGGGATAGGAAAATGCGGACGGTGCAATATCGGGAACAAATACGTCTGTGTTGACGGGCCAGTGTTCACATACGGTGAACTTGACAGCCTGCCTTCTGAATACTGAGTCAAATCCTCACAACCTGAACTCACCAATCAAAACGGTCGGGGTCGGTTTCAGGTAATTCCTTCAAACACCGATAACCGAACACCAAACTTCATTTACGCGGCATTATATCCAGCAGGCATTCAGCTAACCCGGCTATTGCAGCAGTCGAGTTTTTCGACAAAATTCTCAGGCGCAACTCCGGCATCCAGACATTCGGCGTAGATTCCTTCGAGATTGGCAAGTCACCTTTAGGAATCCACCACCTCTTGCAGTTTGACATATCTTGCATTTTGCGATAGCCTGCGAGTGAGATGAAGAAAGTTGCGAAAAAAAAATCGAACTCGTGCTCAATGGGAGACATAAAATCACTAGCAGATTTCCTGTTAATGCAGTTGTCGTGGGCTTACGACATTAATTATGATCCCATATTTCAGCGAATTGCTGAGCGAAATTTAATTTCCAATATTGCAGGGAAACCACCTCAGAACAATAAAGCGCTTGACGACATAGTCGCGGCGGTAAAACATTTTGTAGCGGACAATATATGAGTCCCAATAAGAAATAAGCGAGTAACACAATGCATATAAGGCCGGAAACTGCTGGTTTTACAGCGGCTCAGTGAATTTGTTGTTGGACAGAGAGTTAGCATGTGACAAAGTAAAACACAAAAAAACGGGAGGCAAGAATGGCAAATGATGTAATCGAACTAACGGACGAAAATTTCCAAGAGAATATTTTAACGGGTGTAACCCTCGTGGATTTCTGGGCGCCATGGTGCGGGCCTTGCAAAATGCAGGGGCCGATCTGCGATCAGGTGGCCGAAAAAGTTGGTGAAAAAGCCAAAGTGGCGAAGTGCAATGTCGACGACGGGCAGCAAACGGCAGCCAAGTACGAAATCCGGGCGATCCCAACCTTGATCATTTTCAAGGACGGAAAACCAGTGCAGCAGTTTGTCGGCGTTCGACAGGAACAGGAACTTCTCTCAGCCATAGAATCGGCTGAGTGAACCAACTTCAAATAGGATATGCGCAAAAATGAAAGACAACAAAAACATTGTAGTTGTTGGATGTTCGGGATGCGGAGCTTTGGCTGCGCGTACATTAAAAAAACTAAATCCGTCATTGAATGTTACCATACTCAGGGAACAGGATGAAAAAGGACTACTGACAAGGTGCGCGACTCCATACATATGCTGTGGAAACGTCATGGTGGACCCTTCATACAAGGATGATTCGATTTTTACGGAACAGAACATAAATTTGGTTAACGTCAAGGCTACGGAGATAGATAGAGAGCAGAAAGTCGTGATCACGGAGGATGGAAATTCGTACGGGTATGATAAACTTGTTCTGGCTACGGGCGCGGAACCGATACTTCCTCCTGTTCCCGGAATTAATCTGCAGGGCGTGTTTACGCTTCGGAAAAGCGACGATGCCGTCAATATTCAGCACTGGATGAACACAAGGCGTGTCAAAACTGCTGTTTTAATAGGCGCAGGCCCCATTGGGGTAGAAATTGCGTACTTGACGGCTCGTCATGGAATTAAGGTTTATCTCGTTGAGATGCTTGATCATATCTTGCAGACAGCGCTCGATCCGGATATGAGCGGGCAAGTGGAAGCATATATGCAACAGCAGGGAGTTCACCTCCGATTAGGGCAGCGCATAGAAAATATCAAAGGAAACGAGCAAGTTGATAATGTTGTGCTTTCTTCGGGTGAAACCATTGAGACGCAGATGGTATTTCTATTCACAGGCACCAGAGCGAACAGTAAGTTGGCCGAACAGGCGCAACTCAAAATGGGCAATCTGGGTCTTCATGTGAACAGTTATCTTCAAACATCCGACCCGGACATCTATGCGGCGGGTGATCTTATTGAATACCCGAGCTGGATCACCGGCAAACCCACCGTTGGCCAGTTGCGGCCGAACGCTGTAATCGGAGGGAGAGTAATCGCAAAGAACATTTTAGGAAAGAAGATTGAGTTTCCCGGCTTCATAAACAGCTTTGCCACAAAATTCTTCGACAAGTCTATTGCGGGAACAGGTCTCACGGAACTCCAAGCTCGCGAGGAAAATATTGAGGTAATTACTGCAGTGCAATCCGCGGCAAGCCAACATTCAATGATGAGAGAACGCCGACCGTATACCGTTAAGCTCGTTTTCAATAAACAAACCCACAAACTTATCGGAGGACAAATAGTCAGTGATAGTGAATGCCCTGTAAAACATATTGATGCGCTAACGGTAGCGATAAGAGGCAATCTGACTGCTTTGGACCTCGCTACCCTGCGGTGTGCAGGTCAGCCGGAATTATCTCCGGATCCGGGAATAGAACCCATAGCACTTGCCTCTGAAAAAGCATGCGGGATGCTTGACTAAAAAAGACATAAAAAATGAAACAACACGAATTAAAAGTAACATTTCAACCCAGTGGACGCAGTGTCTACGTGTTATCAGGCACGGTTCTACTGGAAGCGATTGGTCGTGCCGGCATTATTCTGCAGACCCCATGCGGCGGCAGGGGGACTTGTGGAAAATGCAAGGTCAAGATTATGAATGGAGAGTGTTCTCCATCTGCCGCAGGCACGCAAGCGCTATCCAGCGAACAGATACAGCAAGGCTTCCGTCTGGCGTGCCAGACTCATGTTGAGAATAATTTGGTCATTGAGATTCCTCGAGAATCTCGCTTTGAGGCAACCGACCAGATTTTGACGAGCGATACAGGCGAAAGCACATCACTTAGACCGGTTGTAAGCAAGCTGTTCTTCAATATCGAAACCCCGTCCGGCCACGATGCAGTATCCGATGTTGCACGGTTTCAAGGTGCGGTTGGAAAAGTCGAGATTCCTTTTCATCTTCTTCAAAAATTGCCGGGTTTTTTGCGTACCCATAACTGGCAGGGAACAGCCGTGCTCGTTAGCAATCATCTGGTCGGCCTGGAGGTGGGTGATACATCAGACACGGCCTACGGCGTTGCTGTGGATATCGGAACTACGACGGTAGTGGCAACACTGTTCGATCTGATCACCGGAGAAGAGAAAGCTGTTTCTTCACTGATGAACCCGCAAGTCGGATTCGGTGATGATGTGATTTCACGTATTTCGCGGGTCCGTGAAAATCACGGTATGCTTGCCCAGATGCAGCAGGCAATCTTGAAAGCGCTCAACACATTGATTCAGGAGTTGGGCGAACAGGCTGGCGTTGCCGCGCGGCATATCTACGAGATTGTGATTGCCGGCAATTCCACGATGCAGCAGATATTCTGCGGCCTGGACCCATCTGCGCTTGGCGAACTGCCGTTCGTTCAGGTCTTTGATGCCCCTTTGAATATTCCAGCCGCTACGCTTGGGATTGCGGCTAATTCGGGCGCTGAGATATTCGTGTTTCCACAAATCGGCAGTTTCGTTGGTGGCGATACTGTGGCTGGAATGCTGGCCGCGCGTATGGATAAGTCCAAGGAAACAAGCCTTCTCATTGACATCGGAACAAATGGTGAAATCGTTCTCGCCTGCAAAGGACGCCTTTTCGCTACTTCAACAGCAGCCGGGCCTGCTTTTGAGGGAGCGCGTATCGTACAAGGCATGCGCGCCATGGCAGGAGCAATTGAGAAAGTAGTGATCCAAAAAGATGTGCTTTTCAATGTTATAGGAAACTCGTCTCCGATGGGACTATGCGGTACCGCCTTGATTGACACTGTAGCGGAATTGCTTCGCCATGGGATTATTGATGAAACAGGGAGAATATTACCGGAGGATGAAGTTTCAAGGGATATACCCGCGCCTTTGCGCGCGCGTCTCATATCTACGAACGGTGAAACAAGATTTTTGTTGGTTGATCTGAAGGATTCTGCTTCAAACGAGCCGATCTATCTTTGGCAGAAAGACGTTCGCGAGCTTCAGCTTGCGAATGGGGCAATTCGAGCTGGAATAAACATTCTCTTGCGTCGAGCCGGGGTGACGCCTGATGATCTGGATCAGGTTCTGCTGGCAGGTGCTTTCGGTAATTTTATCAGGCGAAACAATGCGCGTCGTATAGGTTTGCTTCCGCAAATTCCATGCGATCGCATCCGCTTCGTCGGAAACGCCGCGTCTCTGGGAGCTAAGCTGGCATTGCTCTCGGCGCATGAAAGGGAATGTGCGCGTCAGCTTCGAGAAAAGACTGAACGCGTGGATATCTCGCTCGATGCGGAATTCCAGACGGAATTCGGGCAGGCAATGATATTTCCCGGCCAGGACTTTGATACCTGCCCGGATTGATACAAAATAGCAAAGACACTCTAACCTGGATTATTCATGCAAAGCATGAACAATCCACCCATTGGGCTTCGACTT
>CAZBGF010000064.1:0-7886 GCA_964491255.1 uncultured Verrucomicrobiota bacterium | reverse complement strand
CCATTTTTTCTCCGGCTAATGTCACCATTGATGTTAACTGCGTTATCACAATGATTATTCTCGCGATTTTTATGTGTTTTTCCTATTCATTTTCTAATGTGGCCCAACGGGTGCACTCACGTTTTGCGCGCGTAGCAAGCAATAACGTGCAGTGCCTTGTTGGGAAGTCTCAATCTTTCTTCTTTTCCTGTTCTCGGGGTCAGACTTTTACTTTTATCCTGTCGGAAAACAATCTGAGTGGTTACGTTATTTTTTCTGAAGCAGGTGCACGGCGAATCCGCCGAGTTCGTCCTTTAAATACACTGCGACAAGGTCGCCGGATGCGTTCTTCTTGGCTGTGCTCATGTCGACAGCTACACCCTTGCGCTCCAGAAATGCAATAGCGCGTGTAATTGTGTTCGTCGCAATGGCAATGTGGCCGTTGGCTCCAAGTCCTTTGCTCTTATTGATCTCTATACCCTTGCCCGCAAAATTGGAACTGTTTCCCTGCTTGAGTGTCATGGAAAAAACCGAAGATATTTTCTTTGCAATCTCAAGCGATGTTTCCGCATTGGCAGTGTTAATGCCGATATGACCAAGTTCAAAGCCCAGCATAGTGTCAATCGCTTCATGAGCTAATTTCGTGATTTCAGCGAATTGCCCTTCTTTGATGAGATCCGCTTTAACCATCCAACTGCCGCCGACTGCAAATACTTTCGGAAACATGATATACTCAACCAGGTTGTCAGCGTTAATACCGCCTGTTGGAATAAATTTCACTTTTGTGAACGGCGCGCTCATTGATTTCAGGGCTTTAAGCCCGCCAAAAATACTTGCCGGAAAAAATTTAACCACATCAATGCCTAAGTCCAGGGCCATCATGATTTCAGTGGGCGTCGCGACGCCCGGGTTAACGGGGATTTTCTGTTCAATGCATAATTTTACAACAGATTTGCTGAATCCGGGAGTCACAATAAATTTGGCGCCAGCTTTTATAGCGCTCTCGGCCTGTTCGGTTGTTAAGATAGTCCCGGCTCCAACAAGGATATCGGGTATGGATGAACTGATCTGCTTGATGGATTCTTCCGCGGCATCTGTCCTGAACGTGATTTCCGCGACAGGTATGCCTCCATCCGTCAATGCCTGCGCAAGTGGTATGGCATCTTTCGCGTTATCAATCTTTACAACAGGAACGATGCCGGTATTTTCAATTTGCTTTACAACGTCACTCATGATTTCTTCCTGCTTTCGTTTAAATTCGTATTCATTTATTGTCTGCTTTGTGCCTTTGGTACTCTGTGCCTTTGTGCCTGCCTGAACGGTTACTTGATGTTGTTGACGGCATATTTCGGACTGTTGCCGGCAAGGACATCTCTTACATTTTCAGCCGCCTTTCGCTTTAATTCCGTTTGAGATTCTTCCGTGTACCATCCGGTATGTCCGGACACCGTGATATTATCCAACTTGAGCAGTGGATTGCCGGGATCAACAGGTTCCTGATCGAAGACATCGAGTCCAGCGCTGTTTATCCAACCTTCAGACAATGCTTGGTATAAGTCGTGTTCGTTGATAATTGGGCCTCGTGATGTATTAATCAGGATAGCTGTCGGTTTCATTGCCTTGAATACGGGTTCATTGAACATGCCGCGGGTCTCATCGTTCAACGGCATATGAATGGAAAAGAAATCACCTTCACTGAGTGCCTCATCCCATTCCACTTTTTCGATTTTACATGACTGGGCCGTGGTTTCGTCCAGATAGGGATCAACCGTTAGAATGCGCCCGAGTTGAAATCCGGATAATTTTCGATGCAGGATTTGTGCTATCTGACCGTATCCAAAGAAGACAAACGTTTTATCCTTGATTCGCCTTTGAGGCGCTCCTTTTTGAACGTCCCATATACCGGCTCGAATCTGCTTGTCACGAAATGCGACTTTGCGGACACAACTCATAAAAAGTGCAAACGCCTGGTCTGATACATCTTCACCGCAGTAATCAGGAACGTTCGCAAGCCAGACACCTCGATCCGTGGCGGCCTGGATGTCAACATTATCATAGCCAACACCGTAGCGGGAAATTACTTTGCAATTTGTCAGGCTATTGATGATATCCGCTGTTATCGGGGGTAAGTTTACAATAATGCCATCAGCGTCGCGGCATGTTTTTTTCAGTTCTTCGGCGTCATGACTTTTGATGTTGACGATCGTTGCGCCAATGGGTTTAAGAACTTCGTTTTCTTCGTTATAATCTGCATAACGGTCGTCCGCAATGACTACTTGATATTTCACTTTATGATCCTTTTCATGGTTTATTCGAAAAGATTTTTAACCACAGATTACGCGGATGGTCGCGGATTTAAATAAGTTGAAAGTAGTAAGTGCCTGCCCGAGGAATCGCCCTGCGGCCAGGGAGCGTCGGCCAGGGAAACTTTTTGTAATAATTTTGTCACTAAGTCACAAAGCCTGCCCGCCTGCCCGAGACGACTCGGGTTGGCCAAGGAGACGACACGACTCAGGTCGGCCAGGGAGACGAAAGATAAAAGATTTATTTCCTTATTCTCTTGCTTTGTGCCTTAGTGCTTTTGTGGCTATTTTGAAATTCCTGTACGATCTATTTAAACCCCGCAAAACGATCCGAATCCGCCGTCAATCGCAAGACTGCTTCCTGTTACAAACGAGGCGGAAGGCGAGCACAGATAGACAATTGCTCCAATAAGCTCCTCCGGTTTACCATATCGTTTCACAGGAGTGCCTCCGAGAATGTCGTGGCCGCGGGATTCTGTTAATACGCCGGGCGTTTTAGTAATGAGTTCGGCATTCTGCAGGGTAGGGAAGAAGCCGGGGCGAATTTCGTTTACACGAATTTTCGGCGAATGATTCATAGCCATGTCAGCGGCCAGCCATTTTGTGAAATTGCTGACGCCCGCCTTGGCCGATGAATAAGCGGGAACCCGGCTCAGCGGTGTGTCCGCGCTCATGGAAGAGGTGTTAATGATCGCACCCTCTCCCTGCTGGATCATGACTTTTCCGAATATCATGGAAGGGATAATAGTGCCCATGATGTTTAAGTCGAATGTAAATTTAATTCCGTCTAATGATAAATTAGAAAAATCAATTCCCTTTTCTTTGTTTGTGATCGCTTTAGGATGATTACCCCCTGCGCCGTTGATCAGGATGTCCACACGCCCGTAATGTTCCAGTACAGTATCTTTTGCCTTTGTTATGCTCTCTGGATCAAGAACGTCAATTAAAACACCCATGGCGTCACCGCCATTTGCGATAATATCATCTGCTGTCTTTTTTGCTTCTGCAAGGCGCACATCTGCGGCAGCTGTTTTTACACCAAGAGCCGCGAGACCCCGTGATACTGCTCCAAACAGGATTCCGCCGGCTCCTGTTATGACAGCTGTTTTTCCTTCTAAAGAAAACATCTCAATCAGTTTTTCAGTGACTTCAGTATTCATTATGGATTTCCTTTCTATCCCCAGTTGCCGCGTACGACCGATCCGTTTTCATGGGATTGATACATGGCGGAAATGATTTCAATGCATGCCAGACCAAGCGATCCGCTACAGCCGTAAATGGGTTCCTTATCGTTAATAACACAGTCAACAGCATAAGCGAGTTCGTCAACATACCCAAGGTTAAAAAATTCATCCACGGCCGGTTTAGTCCATCCAAGCCTTTGCTGCTGACATGACAACATCATGATGCAGGAAATTAGGCGCACAGACCGAGACCAGGTCGAGGTCTTCACAGGCAAGCATTTTATTGTAATTATCTTGAATGGACAAGTTGATCCAACTGCGTTTCCGATTCGGTGCGGTCGCTTAAATTTTTGATCCGTACCGTGCCTCGCTGGATGTCATCAGGTCCCAGGAAGATGGCCTGCAGAATTTTTCCCTTACCCACACGCGCGAAGAAATGTTTTGCTTTTTCGCAGTGAAGAGCTAAGTCAACCCGTTTGCCGGTGCCGCGCATGGATTTGGCGATTTGAATAGAGATTGCCTGCTGATCGTTTTCCATATAGCCAATGGCTAAATCGATTTTTTCATGATGCAATGTGATTTTTTCTTTTTCCGCCAGTATTTCGGTGAGAACCACATCGCCGAAGCCGAGACCTACTGCTGTCATGGGAGTGCCGCCCACATCCTGAAGAAGGTTGTCGTAACGTCCTCCACCGAAAATTGCTCTGAATTTTTTTTCTGCATCAAAGGCTTCAAAGATTATTCCTGTATAGTATGCCAGTCCTCGCACAACTGTGATATCAAACATTGTTTTATCGCTGATCCCATATTCAGACAACAGGTTCATCATGGTTTGAATCGCTTGAATGGAAGGCGGTTTGCCATCCAGCATGGATTCAGCTTCCTCTATTGATTGAATCCCAGCGATCCGAAACACAGTGTCAATAGAGGGCTGATCAAGACCAGAATCTTTGAGCAGACGGGTGATTGCATCATCATCGAGTTTTCCCCGTTTGTCAATGGTGAGAAACGTGGCGTTGTGAAAGCGAGCAGGGACGCCTAATTTCAGCAGGAGATCCGAAATCAAAGCACGATTGCTGAAATGAACAATAATATCTTCAGATTCAAGACCAAGCAAAGAGAGTGCGTGAACAGCGCAGACAATGAGTTCCACTTCCGCCGACAGATCGGGTTCGCCCACAATATCCAGGTTCCACTGATAGTGCTCTCGTTTTCGTCCACGGCTCATTCGTTCATATCGGAAACACTGAGCAATTGTGAACCATTTAAGTGGGAATAACAACGTGCTCTGTCTGGCCGCAATCATTCGAGCCAGCGTAGGAGTCATTTCCGGGCGCAGAGCAAGGTGACGTTGTTTTTTATCCTGGAACGCGTAAATCTGGTCAATAATATCGTCACCGCTTTTATGTTTCAGCAGTTCCAGCGATTCCACTACACATGCGTCATATTGGGAAAAACCAAACTGGCGAGCGGCCTGGGTCCAGGCATTGAAGACAGCATTTCTCACATCCATGCTGTCGGGGTAAAAATCCCGCATTCCCCGTGGAGCTTCAAAATGGATTTTTTCAGCAGTATGTGTCATGCCGCCTCATGACACCGGTTTCATCACGCGCGCTTTCATAATTCTACCCATCTTGAATTTCACTATTTTGCGGGCTGGAATGGTCACCACATTAGAAGGCTTATTGGGATTGCGCCCGATGCGTGATTTTCTGGTTCGGACTTCAAACACACCGAAATTGCGAAACTCGACATTTTCTTCTTTTTCCAAACTTTCGATGATGTAATTCAGTGATTTTTGCAATACCGTGTATACATCTTGCTGAATCAATCCTGTTTCCTTGGAAATTCGAATAACCAAATCTCGTTTTGTCATAATGAACTCCTGTTTCTGTTATTTTTGTGCTGTATAAAACGCTACGCTAGAATGCTTTGAAATTCGCGAGTGTATTTTTTGTTGTTATTTAATTAGCTTCAACATACTACGAAAAATTATATAGAGTCAAGAAAAAAATTTTTCAACATTTTCAAGGCTGAGCGGATCGCAACCAACCGCCGCCTATGACATCGTTACCTTTGTAAAACACAGCCGCCTGTCCCTGTGTAACAGCAAACTGCGGCGTATGGAATTTGACTTTTATTGCTCCCTCGGATAAGAAGTGAAGAGTCGATATCACGCCTTCGTGCCGATATCTAAGCTTGGTATGGCAGACCATACCGTCGGATGGGACAGCGCTGATCCAGTTTACATCATCCACTATACCGCTTTGACTCATGGTGTTTTCACGGGATCCCACCGTGACAGTATTGGATACGGCATCAATTGCGGTTACATAAAGACGGGCGCTGGATGCAATGCCAAGCCCCTCGCGCTGACCGATTGTATAGTGATAAAAACCGTGGTGGCATCCCAGTTGACGACTCTGCATATCGATGATGGGCCCTGGTTTGTTTAATTCAGGAAATCGTTTTTCCAGAAGAGCTGCATAATCAGAATTTTTGGTGAAACACAGGTCTTGGCTTTCAGTGTTGTTTTGGGCGGGAATACCTCTGGTTTTGATATACATTTTCACATCGTTTTTTCGCCATGAACCCAATGGAAATAATGTTCGCGCCAATTGTTTCTGGTTAAGCCGGTGTAGAAAATACGATTGATCTTTTCGGGCATCCGCGCCTTTCAGCAGATGCCATTGATCGGCCTGTTTTTCGACGCGCGCGTAATGCCCGTAGGCTACATGACTGCATTTCATTTTTACGGCATGGTTCAGCAGCAGCCCGAATTTGATAAGCTGGTTGCACCTGATGCAGGGTGATGGTGTTCGGCCCTTAGAGTATTCCGTGAGAAACGGATTAACGATTGTCCGGATGAATGTGTCCGTAAGATGAATAGTAATATGTGGAATGCCAAGAAACTCTGCCACCTGGCTTGAGCGCGACGTCTTTTCCACGGCAGAGCTTGAGGATTCATCTTGCCATAGGTTAGCGGTCAGCCCTATGACCTCATAACCCTGGTCGATGAGTAAAGAAGCTGCCACTGAACTGTCAATTCCACCGCTCAAGGCTATAGCCACGCGCCTTTTTGTTGTTGGCGGCAGGCTCATGTCATAGTCACGTCATATCCAAAATATTTCGCCAAGGCTTCTCTGACAGGGGCTGACACATTGCCAGGTGTTACGCTGACATGATGGCGGTGGCCCATGTATCCGATTGTCTGCAGGCACTCCTGTAAGTCAGGTATTTCCGCAACGCCGGCACAACCGAAAAAGTCGTTGGGAATCGGGTCTTCCGTAAAGTGGCCCTCACCCAGATAAAAGTGCAGTTGACCGTTGCTGGTCATCATACTGCCGAATGTGAACGGGGCAGGGGCAATTCGGCCTACATTGCATCCATAAGCGTTGCCGGCTCCAACGGCATTAGCAAGAATCGCGTGGTCGACAATCCGGCCTTTATCCGTCATCATATGATGTGGAACCGGGCCGCAGTGGAAGAGAATGCATTTATTTAGTTCATCCCCGTAGTTGTTATTCCAGTCGAGACAGGTGGCGACATTTCCGGATGCGCATTTCAGCGCGTGCATCATCACCGCGTTTCCTATGTCGACCTCGCATGCTGCAGGAATGCCCCGATTGTTCATTTCGCCAATCACTACGCAAGGAGAAATTCCAAGTTGCTGCTGGAATTCGACCCAGCACCGAATTGCGATGGCGTCCATATGGAATTCTTTCACAATGCTATCGATTACAACACCCAGCTTAACGATATTTTGGAATGCTGTTTTTGGAACGCCCTCCCACGATGTGTACCTTTTCAGCACTCTTGCTTTGTTCCTGACTTTCTGATCATTATCCTTCAACGCCTTGATACGGGCAAACACATCCGAAAGGTCTGTAGTTTCCATTGTAATACCGTGGCGCTGAAGGGCCAGTTCATCGATCCGCACTGTTTTGAAGGCTGTTGTTCTCGCGCCAATAGCGCCAACGACCATGTCTTTCAAGCCGTTGTATACGCGGCAGAGACGGTCGAAATAATCCACTTGCTCAGCAAAGTCCTTGCTTTCCGGATGAACTGTGTGCGGTTTCAGGTTCGTGAAGGGTAAACCATACTGTGTGAAAACATCCATAATGGACAACTTACCGCAGAATGCGTCACGGCGGAGTTCCGGCGCCATTTTATCTAATTCATCTGGATAAGCCTGGATGAGGATAGGAACGCCAGCCTCTTTCAAGGCAGCAATTGCGCCTGTTTCATCGCCGAAATTAGGCAGGCAAAGGATAACGCCCCCGAATTGGCCACGGTTCTGCCGAAGAAAATCCGCATATCGTTCGCCTTCTTCAGGCGTTTCTACTGCGCCGTGGCGAGTTGCTTTTGGATCAAGGCTGATGGTCTTATAGCCAAGTTTACGCAATGCTTTTGTCAGTTC
>CAZBGF010000063.1:0-7936 GCA_964491255.1 uncultured Verrucomicrobiota bacterium | reverse complement strand
GCGCCTTAGCGGCTGATTCACTGCCTGCGGCAACCAGATCATCATACTTAATAATTTCCACCCGGATAAATCCCCGCTCAATATCACTATGAACTTTTCCCGCAGCTACTAAAGCTGTAGAGCCTTTATGAATCGTCCACGCCCGCACTTCATCACTGCCAACAGTATAAAACGACATCAGTCCGAGCGCATTATACGCAGCCTGATTAAGCCGGTCCAGCCCTGACCCTGTAACCCCTATATCCTTCAGGTAAGCCTGTTGCTCATCGGAATTGCCCAGAGCCATGATTTCCTGCTCAATCCTGCAGGAAACCTTAAATACACACGGGTCAGATTCCGCTTCTTCTGCAAGGCAATCTTCGTCAACATTATAAGCCCAAAGAACAGGCTTGAGAGCCAAAAGACCCAGACTCCCGACAGGTTCTATGTCATTCGGCCCTAAAGAAAGAGTAATAAACCGCATTTCGTTCTCAAGGGTTTCTTTTATGGTTAGGAGCGACCGTTCTTCATTACACTGCTGAGAAGTCTGCCCCGCTCTTTGTTCCTTAGCCAAACGCCCCAGGCGATTATCAATCAGCTCTAGATCAGCTAACAACAGTTCTGACTCCAGCGTTGACCGGTCACGCTGTGCATCCACGGATCCCGACGGATGATAAACCTGTTCAGACGTAAACGCACGTATTACAAGGCAAAACAAATCGCATCGTCTGGCAATTTCCAGCCATTTTCTTTTCTCTGAATGTTTAATCACATCAGGACAAAGAACAATGGTATTCTCCGCGTACTGTGTTTTTTCGGGCTTAAAAATCCCGGACAGAACGTCCACCCGCGGATCATGTATCGGCGCCATTCCGATCAGACTATCGCCATCTTTCCGTACCCCTCTTCTACTGCGAAGGCCGTGCAGAGTAACAATATCCTCTATTTCCTCACCTGATCGACATGTCAATAACGAAAAAAACGTTTTCTTTCCTGACTGAGGAATACCCAGTATAGCCACTTTCATAATAAAGAATCCTTTTGTAACTGTTCAGCCACCAAGGCGCCAAAAAGTGAACGCGGAACTGGAAATGCTGTTCAGGATAATTCTGAGTTCCGAACTCCGAGCTCCGAATTGATAATTATCTCTGGTGTCTTAATGGCTATCGGAATACTTCCGTCTTTTTTTCAAAATCTGTAACATTGTAAATGCCTGACCAAAATTCGGTATCTCACGCAACAGCTCATAGCGACGCTCGATAATGCTCCAGAAAGCAAGCTGATCATCCATGGGAACCGGGTTAATCTGCGGGGACTCAATAGCAAATGCGTATCCACTGAAAGCAGCCAGAGGCGCGTCGCAGGTTTTCAGTAATTCTTCCAGTAGGACACGATTCACCACGTGAAACTTTTCAGCTGTTTCACGGCTCAATCCAGGAAAATAACTGAATTGTCCCATTTCCAAGCCGTGCGGCAGGGTTAATCCAGATTCCACTGCAAGATACGGATCCCCGGTCAACAAAAGATCACCCGGTCGGGTCATGGAACGAATCATCTTCCCTGTTTGCCTCAGCCTGCTTAGAGACGACTGATCTTTCAGACGCCACCATATCCTGTCACGCCCCTGAATAAACCAGTCCTGATTGATCGGCGACGAAACCGCCGCACCCAGAGAGAGACTGAACACCGCCAGGAGCAGCCATGATCTCCCCCATGCATGAGTCGGCCTATGTATGCTGATCAAGGCATCCATCCTATCCACAAACCGAACCGCCATCACAGAAACCACAACTCCGAACAACGGATAGATAAAAACCTGGTAATCATCATAAGGAAAAGGAGCTGAAAGATGTACAATTGTAACGCCAATCAAACAGGCCCAGATCATCCTTGTGAAAAATATCGAGCCATCAAGAGAGGAAGTCCGTTCGCTTTTCGACCAGCCACGCAGAAACAATTGGCCAAAAACAACAACCAGCCAGAGAGCAAATGTCACGAAATAAGCCTGAATCATCCTGGACAGAAAACCTGCTTTGTAAGTTAAAATCTTCCATATACTGCCGGATTGTCTCAGTGCATGATACTTAACCACGCAAAACCAGAAGCTCTCCGGCGCCATGATCAAGAAGGGTATCACAACTATACACGCCATCAACACGCCCCCGAGACCAAACCACATCCAGCCATGGAATGAAAGACTACTGCGTTCGAAGCACATACACACAAACACAATAGGAAGAATAACAGCCGCCGACGACCTCGTGCCGGCCGCCAGAACCAAAACAGCGCCTGCCAGAAACGCTGCAAACCGACTGCGCCTTTCTATTGCCAAGCTCAAAACGAAAAATCCGGCAAGTAGAAATAATGCCGTCAAAGCATAGGTTTTCACGACAGCAAAAAAATAGGTCTGATAAACATTCAATATCACCAGCATGAATGCCAGGAGAGCAACGTCAATTCGCCGGCCCTTTGATTGTAAGCCGCCGTTCGCACAATTAGAGATGTTTGTAAGCCGACCGGCAAGTGCCGCGGCAAAAAACGCGCCGACAATACCCAGCACAGCCGTGAACAGACGCCCCGCGGTTAACCCCCACGTTTTGATCAATGGTTGAATCAGCGAATAGACGAACGGCATCACGGGCATCTGGGTATAAGCAAAATCACGGTATGGCAGATTTCCCGATGAAACCATACGAGCGGCATACAAATACCATCCTTCATCCTGATTCAGGTTCCCGAACAGAATATTAGCCGCAAGTAAGGAACAGGCCGCGCAAATAACCGCAATAAAGAGAAGGACCAGCCATACTGAACGATTCATGGACATTTCCCTTTATTATTTCTTTTTTCCCATAACACCCCGAATCATACCACCCAAATCAAAATCCTTTTTCTGTCCAGCCCCTTTGCTTTTAAGTAAATCTGCCCCCCCGGCCTGTTTCTTCAGAATACCTGATAAAATTGTATTAATAACTTCTCCGCTAAACAGGGTTTGCATAATCGCTTCACCAATGTCAATCTTCGGGTTGATCAATGTTCCGCCAACCGGAACGACAACCGTAAACGTTTCAATAGCCTCGACTCCCTGCAACTTTGCGCTCAGCTTTTTTGACAGCTGTACTTGATTGAATGTCAGATTAATTTCAGACTTTTCAGGATCAAAATCACCTTTATCGCAAAGCAGATTCACCGTTCCGGACACCAAACCGGCTTTCATGCCATACTTCTCCGCAAACGGCTGAAAAACCGTAAGATCAATCGGCTGCATTGTCCCGGTAATAATAAAACTCATTCGCGTGGGATCAACCACCGGAGCAATTCGCCCGTCTAAATTGAATTTCCCTTCCTTCTTATCAGCCGAAAATTTTCCCTGCAGATTGACCGTGCCGGAAAGTTCATCTTCATTGCCGTAATTGGCAATATGCTTCAACAACAAGTGAATCTCAACACCAAGTTTCACAGGCTCTTCAGAAAAATGATAGTCAATATAATTAATGAGAGTGTTCACATTCATGTCTTGAATCTTCATGTCGGGCAATTTTTTTTCTTCTGTATCTGATCCCGATGTTTCGATTTCATCCGCACCCTCAGGAACAGCCGCTTGATGTTCTCCTGATGTTCCTTTTTGAATCTCCTTGATGACTTCCTGAATATTGATTTGACCTTTTTGATTGCGGACTATGATCATACAAGCATCCTTAATACTCACCTTCTGAATATCAGCTATCCCGCCTCTGAAAAGCGAAATTAACCCAATATCAAGACCGAATTGCCGCACAGAAACCAAGTCAGGTTCGCTGAATCCCGCAGGATTAGCAACCTGAAGACCATGAATGGTCATGGCTCCCGCAAACAGATTCACGGTAATATGATCCATAGTCACATCCAGGTTGAACCGCTCTTTGGCTATCGGGAATACCCACTTCCGAAACGAACTCGTCAGGCCATATGAAAGAAACATCTGTAATCCAACGATTACAGCCAGCAGAACCACAAGCACAATAACAACTATCTTTTTTTTCATTTTATCACTCCTTATAACAATCCACGGTTTACGGTTCACGTTTACATATAGTTTATCGCTTCTGTCAAACAATCACAACGTCGTAAAAGCAGATTTGATCTGATCGACGTCTTGTCGATCCATATTAACGGACAGCATTGCCAGGCTTACGTGATGTTTTCTAAAATATTTTTGCGCCAGCGCCTGAATATCTTCCGGCTGGACAGCATTGACCGCGCAAATAACTTCTTCCGCAGAAATCACCGACAATCCACATCATTTGTCCGGATGCATTTTCCATGGCCAGACGAAGATGGCCAACAATATATTCTTTTGCCCGGGTCAGCTCTTTACTGTGCACAGGTTTCTGCTTAAGCCGGCAAATTTCTCTCAGAATCAAATTAAGTGCTTTATGACGTTTAGCATTGTCAAGGCCGGCTGATACAACAAGCACTCCGGTATCGGCAAAAAGCTGAGAACTTGAATGCACAGAATATGCCAATCCATGTTTCTCGCGCACAACTTGAAACAAGCGAGAACTCATATTTTCTCCCAGAATAACACTTAGCACCTTAAGTGCATAGCGGCGTTTATCAAAACATCCAAAGGTCCTGAACCCAATCGATAGTTTTGTCTGCTCAATATCTTTACTTTTAAGGATCATCCGTTCCTGAGAAACGGCTGATGTTATCCGTTGACAGACTGGCTTCCGCGAAACTGGATATGACTTCATGAATTTTTCCACCTTGGCCACTGCATCTTCATGATTAATCCTGCCTGCAAAACTGAAAACCGTGTTTCGAGGAACATATTTCTGTTGTTTAAAGCTTAAAATGTCTTTTCTGTTTATCTTGGAAAGAGACTCAGGCGTCCCGGCCAGCGGCTCGCTAAGAGGATGCCCCTTCCAAAGGATTGAAGAAAGCATTTCTTCAACTACATGTTCGGGCTGATCCCGGTACATCATGATTTCTTCAATAATGACGGCTCGTTCCTTTTTGATATCCGACGTATCAAACCGCGGATACAGAACCATATCACACAGTATATTCAACACTTTCCATACATGATTATACGCTACGTGCGCATAATAACATGTCATTTCCTCGTGAGTGAAAGCATTACAATATCCACCGCACCCTTCAATGGCCCGCGAAATATCCACAGCCGATAACTTACTGGTTCCCTTGAACAACAAATGCTCAATGAAATGGCTCATGCCGGACACAGCCTTTGTCTCATAACGGCCGCCGACCCCAACCCATATACCCACAGCAATACTTTGAACCCGGGGAATTGCGGCGGTTACTACACGAATGCCATTTGAAAGGCAGGTTTCTTTTACATCAAGAATCATATCATATTTCATAAATGTTCCCTGTTTACTGTAACTTTTTTCCACCATTAATAATCACTACCAAGACACAACTCAATCGTATAGAAATTTCTTTTTGGGACGCAGATTTTCGCCACGTCGCTTCGCAAGCGGCCACTTGCCCAAAAGGGGCGACGTGGCAAGATATACGCACCCCGAACGTTCGGGGCTAATAATCTGCGTTCCTCTGCGTCCTATTCACTCGAACTTCTGAGCTTCGAGTTGTAATTCGCTTAACGTAACCGTTCCCTCGTAAAGCGCCTTCCCGACAACAGCGCCAATGAGATTATCCTTTTCCAGACCTCTAAGAGCCGCAACATCGTCAGTCGAGGTTATTCCTCCAGCCGCAATCACACGGCAAGTCGTCTTATCGCAAATCGTTTTAATTGAAGAAACATCAGGGCCTTCCAGCATACCATCCAAAGCTGTATTGGTATATATCAGGGTATCTACACCTGCCCGTGCAAGCCGAGTCGCCAGCGACACGGCATCCACAGGCGCTGTTTCTGTCCATCCTTTGATCTGAACACAGCCATTGCGCGCATCAATACTAACTGCCAACCGGGATTCAAACTCACCGATCAATCTGATCATAGCTTCCTCATCCTGGCATGCGCGTGTTCCAAGGATCATTCGAGAGACTCCGCAATCAACAAGTGCCTGAATCTGATCATCAGTTCTCAATCCACCCCCTGCTTGAACAGGAATGTTCACGGCGCTAACTATTTTTTTGATAATAGCAGTATGCACAGGACACCCCTGAAACGCCCCGTCCAGATCCACGACATGAAGCCAGTGCGCTCCCTGCTCTTCCCAATAAGCAGCCATACGAACGGGATCCTCTGCATATACTGTTTCCTCAGAAGCCAGTCCCTGACGGAGCCTGACGCATTTTCCGCCCTTAAGATCAATTGCCGGAATAACAGTAAAAACAGCCATGAATCTCCTTTTTTATTACTTATAACATTCCCTTGCTGGAAGGAATTCCTTTTTGCCGCGGATCTTGTGTCACGGCAGCACGTAAAGCCTTTGCCAAAGCCTTAAAAATGGATTCATAAGCATGATGCGCGTCTTTACCATACATCTGGGCCACATGAAGATTCATCCGCGCCTGTACAGAGAATGCCCTGAACATCTCCTCGATCAGATGCAAATCGAAATCCAGTATCTTCCGCTTCCTGTTAGCCACATTATAAACCAGGTAGGGACGTCCCCCAAGATCAACTACAACACGGCTTAACGAATCGTCCATCGGGACAAACGCAAAACCATACCGGGCAATCTTTTTTCTTCCACCCAACGCCCGATCTAATGCGCTTCCCAGACACAATCCGATATCCTCCACAGTGTGATGATAATCCACACTCAAATCCCCCTTCACTTTAAGGCGAATATCGAATAACGCATGCTTTGAAAATAATTCCAGCATATGGTTAAGAAACGGCAATCCAGAGTCAATCGAATACCGGCCGCCCCCATCAATGTTCAATTCTAGCTCAACACGAGTTTCTTTAGTTTTTCTTTTAATATACGCTGTTCGTTGTTTCATGATATCCTTTTTTCATATAATCCGAGTCGTTGTTTATTTTTACGTTGTAATTTTTGATATTATGGTCTTGATAGCTTCAAGTAAAGCGCTTGTCTGTTCGTTAGTACCAACCGTAATACGCAGAAATTCATCAGTTCGTCTGCCCGGAAAATAGCGCACCAGAATGTTCCGCTCGCGCAATCGTTGAAAAAGCTGTTCCGCTGTAATGCCGGACGGCCTGACCCATAGAAAATTAGCCTCCGAAGGATAAACATTGAACCCATGACGTTCAAGTCCACAAGCTAATTTTCGACGCGTCTCTTTTACCCGCTCAACATTCACATGCATGGTCTCTTGATCTGAAAGCGCCTGCAACGCAATCTCCTGTGTTATCCGGTTCAGATTATATGAATCCTTAATCTTAAAAAGCGCTTCGATTAACGGCACAGCCCCAACAGCATACCCGAAACGAACGCCCGCTAATGAATATGATTTTGAAAGCGTCCGAAGCACCAACACATTATCAAATTCAATGGCCAATCTCATGCAATCAGCTTTTGAAAAACCAACATAAGCTTCGTCAAGCACCACAACACCTTCAAAACAACTGCAAAAGGACCGCATTGCCTCTTCCGGATACAAAATTCCTGTCGGCGCGTTTGGATTTGTCAGAAAAAACAGCGAAGCGGTATAATTTTCCGGCATTTGCCATTCGAAATCCGGCCCCGATTCCACCGGCCGGACCGGCACATCCCGAATCTGCGCCAGCACCGGATACAAGGAATACGACGGATCAACGAAACCTATGACTCCATCATTTTCCACAAACGCCCTGGAACACAATGCCAGAATTTCATCAGAACCATTACTCACAAACACCTGCTCAATGGAACAACCATGAATTTCCGCAATCAGGTGCCGCAGCCTCCGGCTCTGCGGGTCCGGATACAGCCGAAGACTCTCATTACTGAAGTTAGACAACACATCTTTGACTCTCAACGATGGCGGATAGGGATTTTCATTGGTATTCAGCTTCACCACATCGCTCTGACAA
>CAZBGF010000062.1:0-7967 GCA_964491255.1 uncultured Verrucomicrobiota bacterium | reverse complement strand
GGGGTGTCTCTCTCGGATCATTCCTATTCTTATCAATCCTTTGCGTGCTTTGCGCGAGTCAATTCTTCTTTGATTCGAACAAAAAAGTTATATCGAGGCTTTTCGAAAGCCTTGCAACCCAAATAATTTGTGTTCAACTGCATTATCTGGGTATAGTTAAACATTGTTTTCTTTCAGGAAATATGGCATGTTGATCGAGATGAAAGATATAATAAAATTAAAGGGGCGTAGTCTTCTGACGTTGTCTGATTTAACGGATGCTGAATTATTGTATCTTCTGAATTCAGCCGATGATCTAAAGAAGCAAAAAGCCGCAGGGCTTCACACTGATCATCTTCGAAAAAAAAATATAGCCTTAATTTTCGAGAAGGCTTCGACACGCACCAGATGTGCATTTGCTGTTGCCGCGGCGGATGAGGGTGGCTGCGTGCAGTATCTTGGTGTTAATGATATTCATTTTGGGAAGAAGGAGTCCGTTAAAGACGCGGCGCGCGTTCTGGGCCGGATGTTTGACGGTATACAGTTTCGCGGGTTTAAACATGAGACAGTAGAAATACTTGCCCGGTATGCGGGAGTGCCGGTTTGGAATGGATTGACGGATGAGGCTCATCCAACTCAGGCGTTGGCAGATCTCATGACGATCCGGGAATATTTTCATTGTCTGAAGGGATTAAAAGTTGTTTTCATTGGTGATGGACGAAACAACGTATGTCTTTCGTTAATGATGGGCTGTGCGAAAACCGGCATTCATTTTGTTGACTGTACTCCAGATGAATTATCACCGCGGAAGGATGTGGTGGATGAGGCAACCCGCATTGCTTCTCAAAACGGCGGCAGTATAACGATTTCATCAGATTATTCCACGGCAGTTCAGGGAGCAAATGTGATTTATACTGACGTTTGGGTTTCAATGGGTGAGGAAGCAGAATATGCGGATCGTCTTCGCTTATTAAAATCTTATCAGGTTAATATGAATTTGATGCATAAAGTCGGTGATTTAGAAAATGACAGTGTGATTTTTTTGCACTGTTTGCCGGCTCTGCATAATCATGATACGGAAGTAACGCGGGAAACAGGCGCTCTGGAGGTTACTGACGAGGTGTTTGAAGCCCCGTTTTCTAAGGTGTTCGACCAGGCGGAGAATCGGCTGCATACCATCAAGGCTGTAATGAAAGCGACATTAAAAGATGGATAATCAGACATGCACAAAGGCACAGCCTGCCCGAGCCGACGCTCGGAGTCGGCCAGGGAGTAGCAAAGGCACAAAGTCGAAAAATCTGCAGAGAATGAGTTGCTTAGTAAGAGGTAACGGGGCGTAAAGCGTTATTCGTGAAGCGTGAAGCGCTAAACGAGATACGAGCATTGGGGAGTATGGGAGTAACTCTGGAAAGCTTTTAGTACTGAATAGGTTCATGCCATAAGCAGACCCCGCAAGGCAGGGAACTGCACAGTATTCTGTATTCTGAATATCTGAGTAGACATATGTTGTGTTTTGCATTCGGATTATATTCCTATAACTTTGTGCCTATGTGCCTTTGTCCCTTTGTTCCTGAATAATTACAAAAGATGGAGAATGCCAGAATGAAACGCGATATCAAATCTCTTTCCGATATCAGCTGGAATGATTTACAGGATTTAAGTTTAATGGAAAAAGCGGTCTGTTTTCGTCGAAACGATCGTCTGTTTCATGTGCTCATTGCTCAGCAGTTTGATCGGAAACTGCTGGAGGAATTGGGAGTTATGGCAACGCGAATCCGTCAAATCGCGAAAAGCAAGGCTGGTATGGATTTTTTACAGCGTCAGTTATCACATAAAACAGCTATGCTCTATTTTTCCCAGCCCAGCACCCGTACTTTTCTTTCGTTTCATTGCGCCTGTCAGATTCTTGGTATGCGAACGGTTGAAGTCAGGGATATGTCAACGTCCAGTGAGAGGAAGGGAGAAACCAAGGAAGACTCGGTGAGGACTTTCAGTTCGTTTTCCGATGTGATTATCATGAGGAGTGAAACCGGCGGGTTGGCTGAAAAAATGGCCTGGATGCTTTCGAATACGGAGCGGCCTGTTCCGATCATAAATGCTGGTTCCGGCAAAGATCAGCATCCAACTCAGGCTCTGCTGGATATTTATACATTACAAAGAAGTTTTGAGAAACGCGGGGGTATTGATCGGAAAACAGTGGTGTTTGTAGGTGATCTGGGCCGCGGTCGTACTGTTCGGTCTTTGGTGTATTTATTGACGAATTACGAGGATGTCAGGCAGGTTTTTGTTGCTCCTCCTGCTTTGCAGGTTAAGCAGGATATTCTTGATTTGCTCGAAGCACGTCATATTAAATATGACGTGAGTGATGATTTTGAGAAAGTTGTTTCTGATGCTGATGCGGTTTATATGACCCGTGTTCAGGATGAGTGGGATGAAACTGCGGGTGATAGCGGAAAAATCGATATTTTAAAATATAGTATTACTGAGGCTAATCTCAAGTTGTTAAAACCTCAGGCGGTTATAATGCACCCATTGCCGCGCCGCGGGGAAATAGCAGTTGATGTTGACAGGGATCCTCGGGCAGTGTATTGGCGTCAGGTCCGGAACGGCATGTGGATTCGCGTTGCGCTTCTCGTTTATATTTTCGATTGCTATGGAAATATACGCGGATTTTCTGAAGAGTGACCGCCAAATCCTACCCACCCGCCGAATAGTTTCTGCCACTTGTCCTCAATTTCAATTTGCAGGTTTTCCGGTATACGCGTGGAGAATGGCAAAGGGTCTGCCATAGCAATTCCGGACAAACATTCACAGCTTGTGTTCAACAACTTGGCTACGAGTGAAATGTCGATTCGTGATATAGTGTCATCCGGGCGATGATGAAAAAAACGCCCCGATGTGCAGTTCGAACGCCCCATTCCTGCTGTTGGTATGCCGGCAGCGGCAAATGGAAAAAGATCTAGATATGGCACCACTTCATTCTTAATAGTGATATACTCATCTTGAGCAATAAAGAAACTATTCAGATATTGCCCCATTTTTTCTTGGCCACAGCATGAAAGTTTTGTCCAGCCCAGTAATGAACCGTATGCGTCAAAATTCAGCATAAATTTTCCGCGTTTCTGTAATTCTTCACGATGCTGTCTGACGTATGTCGCGCTGCCGACAGAAAGCTGTTCCTCCGCTCCAAAGCTGATCAATCGAATCGTGCGTTTAAGCGGTATGTTAATGAGCGCTCGGGTCAGTTCCAGTACTGCGGCAACACCAACTGCGTTATCATCTGCACCGACGGAATCAGCCTGGGTATCATGATGTGCGCCGACAAACAACATTCCTGCGTCGGGGTCTGTCCCAGGCAACTCCGCGATTACATTCGAAGATGAACTGGCGTGCATGCCGCCGACAATCCGAAGCCTCGCATCTGTAGCGTCTTTTTCTTTCCAGCCCCATGCATCTATAAACGAGACGCTTACAATCGGCAGAGGTCCGAATGCGTGGGTGTAGGCGGGGAACATGCCGTCGGCAGTTGCGACAGTTCCAGGATATCGCACATCTACAAACATCACAAATGCTGGTTTTGCTTCGACCAGACGCCTGTAATGGTCAGCTGTTTCAATATGAGCGCCCAAATGCACAACAGCTTTTCCCGAAAGCATGGAAAGATCCTTCCGTTGATACTCAGTTTCCGATGCGAAAAAGACAACAGGTGCTTCCACGGTTTTGCCATCCGTGCCAATGGCATTGCCTAACAAAGAACAGGCAAAAGTTTGCCATTTACCGTTTATATGCACCTCAAGATGCTCTTCCTCGACTACGCGTTCGCGAACGTCAAAGTTTTCAACGTGTGCTTCAGCGCCAATGCTTCTCATTTGATCTGCTATGTAATCGGCGGCCTGGCTGTCGCCAACCGAGCCTGCCAGGCGAATGCCGATGTCCTCTGTGAGCGCTTTTATATGGCTTTCGATGTTCTTTGGTGAAATATTCTGCATGTTCATGTAAATTCCCTCATCAATAGTCTGGTGCCATTTTATTCGGTATCCGGTAACTGGCATCCAGCATCCGGGCAACGGCCCGGGGCTTATGTATTACTGTGCACAGGCGATCCCGCGCACTATTCACGAATCTGGCCGGTATTGGCGAGTTGGCGGGCTTCAACGCTTTGGATTTCGACAAATCCCTGTGAACTTACCGGGCTTACTCCTTCACTTTTTTCCATGGATGAATCGGGCTGATTATAAAGTGATGTCCGGCATCCTGTAAGTTTCTCGAAGTAGATATTACCTTTATACAAACCAACTTGAACAGTTCCTTCTGCGAACTCGGCGAGCGTATTGATGCCGGCCATAGCCGCGCGGGTTCCAGGATCAAAGAAGCGTCCATCATAGATTTGATCGGCAACGAGGGATGATAATTGACAAAAGAGACTGGTGGACGTTCGATTCATCGTGGCCTGATATACAAATTGCAGGCTTTGTCCGAGTAATTCCATGCCGGGCGCTTCATAGACGCCCCGGCTTTTTGTGCCGATAATACGGTTTTCCAAGGCGTTTTTCATGCCGATACCGTTGCGGCCGCCAATAGTATTGGCCATTTGCATAGCCTGCAGGGGCGTTACATGTTTTCCGTTAATCTCGATTGTCAGGCCTTTTTCAAATTTGATTGTCACCTTTTCGATTTTATCCGGCGCGTCATTCGGCCAAACGCCCATTATTGGCGTGACGATGGTGCAGGGCGTTTCCAGGCTTTCCAAATTATATCCTTCGTGCGAAAGACCTGCGAGATTGGCGTCGGTTGAATAAGCTTTTGTCTCATCAATTAAGTCTGTAAGACCTGACTTAACAAGATATTCAGCCATTTGAATGCGTCCGGGGAACTCAGCGATTAGAACCGGGTCGCGCCATGGAGCGTATACTTTCATATCAGGATAGAGCACATTGACATATCGTTCAAAGCGCACCTGGTCGTTTCCCCTGCCTGTTGCGCCGTGCGCCAGAACGGTACAGCCTTGTTTTTTCATTTTGCGGATAAGCCCGCGTACAGTAACTGCGCGCGCTATGCCAGTGGTATTCCAATAGCCACCGTCATACATTGCCTGTGCTTTAAGAACATCGAAGCATGCTTCAGCCATTTCCTGTTTCAGGTCGACAATAATTGTTTCAACTCCGCAGGATGCCATTCGGGTCTTGATATGATTAATATCGGTTTCATCGGGCTGGGCTAAATCAGCAGCAAAACAGGTCACATTGATTCCGAGGTCAGTGAATTTTTTTGCAATGGTTCGGCTATCGAGCCCGCCTGAAACGCAAAACCCTATTTTTTCGTTTTTGAGATCATGAATCGTCATATTATGATTTCCTTTCTTTAAAAAATCCACAACTCCGCTTCCGCCGCCTGAGGCGAGGGGTTGCTATGGTTAGCCTGATTATTTTTTAAGCCACGGATTCACATGGCGCGGCAAAGCCGCCACCAAAAGATATTCTCACGCAAAGGCGCTAAGACGCCAAGGAAAATGAATAAAAACTCTGTGCCTATGTGCCTTTGGAGCTTTGTGCCTACCTGAGCAGTGGCTTTGTTTTATCATTTTTATTTTGACGGCAGCTTAAAGACTTCGACGATATTTTTATGCGTCATGTTTTGAATAATGTTATCAGACAGGCCCCAGAGCGGAAGAATTTCCTCGATCAGGTGTTGGTAAAGGCACAGAGAAGGATAGCCGGACGCATATGGCGGGTAAAGCTTTTCGCTTATCGGGTGTGGTGCGTGATCCGTTTCAATCCAATTAATGTCTCCCTCTTTGAGGGCTTGCCGAAGCGCGATGGTGTCTGATGGTTCGCGAAGTGGTGGGTTGACTTTGTAAAGAAGGCCGTTAGCCCCCTTGGACTGAGCGGATGACCATAACAGATGATGCGGCGTTACGCCACAGGTGATCGTCATATGGAGTCGCGCGGTCTTAATGATCTCAAGGGATGATTCTGATGATACGTGACAAATATGCAGTGTTCCCTTGAATCCTGCTTTTTTGGCAAAATGGATTTGATCCTTAATCGATGCCACTTCAGCCGTGATGGGGCGGGCTGAAGAATGGGTATGAGGCTCTTCCGGATTAAAGGTTTTGGTTATCAAAGCTTCTTTTTCGCAGTGGACGGCAAGAACGCCCTGATAGTCAAGCCCAGTTAATATTTCATATATCTGTTGCTGTTTACGGTCATCGGTGACGGCAAGATCACCCACAGATTGTCCCGCGTATAGTTTCAATCCAACCACATGTTGACATTCACGGACTATGGATACAGCGTTAGACAACTGTTTTTCATTAGCCGTAGCTCCCATATACAGGCGATATCTGTCTATTGCACTCCGTGGAACCAGTTTCAGTCGTTTTTCAACATTTTTGATCGTGAGGATAGGAGGGTCTGTATTTGGCATATCGAAAATCATATCCACACCCTGCTCATCACAGAGCTTGAACACATGGGCAATGGTTTCCTTATAACTTTGTGCGCCATCCCTGCAATGGACATGTGGATCAATTCTCATAATACGCCTGATAAATATTCAGCAAACCACGTCTAAAAAGCCACGGATTTCATATAGCAGCATAGCCGTCACCAAAAGATATTCTCACGCAAAGGCGCAAAGATCGCCAAGGTAAAAGATATTGAGATGACATTCCATGTTGTCCTCTCTTTGCGTGCTTGGCGGCTTTGCGAGAGATTAAATAAAAATATTCTACCAATGTTATCCTTTAATCATCTGATTGAGTTCTTTTTTGATTTCCGGATAGGTTTCCATAATCTTGACGGCTTTGCTTTTTGTTGTGGGATCACGGAATAATGTTCTGAAACGGTTCGGATGATTCAGGAGCGAGCGAATGGCCCATCCGTGCCTGTCATTCATGCGTTTAACGAGATCGGAGTAAACCGACTGTGAAATATAGCCTTCCTGAAGAGCCAAATGCCATGCATGTTCATTCAGTGGCACAACGCTGATTACAACAAGGCCGAGGTCTTTGAGCAGAGTAAAGCCATCTTCCATTCTATCAACAAATGAGATAATACCAGTCAACTGGCCGCCATGTTTTTCAATAGTTGGTTTCCAGTAATCTTTCACGGAAGAGCCCTCGTTGTTCAAATCAGCGATGTGTAGGATTTTTTTGTTAGAGATCTCAGCACCAAGAGTTTTACCGTTTTTGTATATTTTAATATGCGGTTTTTGCATGGCTACAGCAACCGGATTGGAAAAATCCCAGTCGCGTGTTTCGCCGCCGGAAACAGCATCAAATGTTTTAAACTCCGACTGAATGATCTCTACCATGGAATTAACAGCAGTGCTATATAAAGCGCCGTCCTTTTCTATAGCTGTGCTTTGGACATAGTATGGCCCTATCTGGCCTGATGTATATGGGAACCAGGGGTTTTCTTTATCAGCGAATTGAAAAGCGTTTGTTTTCAACAAGTTGCGCATATTCAATTCCTGCAGGTCGGTATGAATCCATAATGTCATTTGGAGTTATCCTGAATTATTATTTGTAACTTAGGTTGAAATGTCTACATTTTATCTACCTGAAAAATTATTAATTATCATACTAACATGAACAATGCACGAACAAAACATAAAAAGGTTTATCCAGAATATTGCGTAAAAAAGCCGGAAGGATTTCAGTGGCATTCCACAGGAAGTTGAAAAATATGTTGGAATGTATTTTTATTTTCTGGTAAGCATTAGCTTGAATTATGGTAACTACTCAGGCACAAAGCTCCAAAGGCACAGAGGCACAAAGTCGTAGGAATATGGTGATTGCTCAGCCGTCCCGATGGGACTGGAAATTACTGTTTTCTTTAGCCGACGCTGAAGCGTCGGCCTAATGTCAATGCGTCCCATCCGGGACGCCATGAAAATAGCGCGGCGATTCCCTGGCCGACCCGAGCGTCGGCTCGGGCAGGCATCGCCGTGAACAGGGAAACAACCGTCAATTCAGTCCCGTAGGG
>CAZBGF010000061.1:0-8037 GCA_964491255.1 uncultured Verrucomicrobiota bacterium | reverse complement strand
CATCCTTCTTGATATTGCATGCCGCAAACGTATCGCTGATCTGCTTATCCAGATCCCGGCGATCGGTTACAACGATGACACGCGGCAGAACGATCTCCGAATCGTCAATCAGGCATTTCACCAGCATCACCATCGTCAGGCTTTTGCCGGTACCCTGTGTGTGCCAGATCAGGCCGCCCTGTCGTTTGCCGGATTTGTCGAAGGTTTTCAGACGTTTCAACGTTTTCTTGACCGCGAAATACTGGGGATAGCGGGCGATCTTCTTGACGTTGTTGTCATACAGGATGAAATTGCGTGTCAGGTCCAGCAGGCGGTCGGGGCGGAGGAGACTGTAAATGCCCCTGTCTTGTTCCGTGACTTTCCGTGTCTTCCGTGGTTCATAATCCTGCCGGATCAGATCGTTCGCGATCTGCTTGACAACGCTCTGTTTCACCGGCTTGTTGACTGCCGCTGAAACTTTGGCGTCGTACTCCTTCTGATCCGCGTCCTTCTCCCTCCAGTGTGCGTAGAACCGTGCCGGGGTGAGCATGGTTCCGTATTTCAGGTCGCGCACATTCGTGGCTACGAGAACCTGCGGGAATAGGAAGAACTTTGGCGTTTCATTACGTCCCTGGTTGCGCACCATCTGGGCAACCGCGTCATCGACCTTAACCGATTCTTTCTTGTTCTCGATCACTGTAAACGGGAACCCGTTTACGAACAGCACGATATCCGGTCGGCGGTCATGCCCCTCGGACAGCTCAAACTCCGCGCATACGTGGAATTGGTTATTTCGGGGCTCCTTGAAATCCACAAACCTCATCTGCGGCGATGTTCTGCGACCGTCCACCAGTTCCGGAACCGCCCGCCCGGCCAGCATCAAGGAGTATATTTCTTCTGACGCACGGAAGACGCCTCCACCCATCTCAATCTGTTCCGCGTCAAAGATCGCATCTCGGATGCTCTTGCCGGAGATGTTATCGCCATTGATCTTGCGCAACGCGTCGAACGCGATGTCGCGGAGCACGTATTGCGATGTCCCTTCGCGCATTTCAGTAATTTTCTCTCGCGGGATGTAGGTATAGCCCAAGTTCACCAATTCCAGCAGAGCCGGAATCTGGCTCATCGACGCCTCATCGAAATCGGGTAATTCGGCATTCAGGCCGTGTGTCGAATTCATTCGATAAGTAGTTCGTTTTTCGCTCATTGCTTGTTAGTTCCTGACTATTTTGTTTTGCACATTCAAATTTTCAATCAGACGCGCAAGCATGCCGTTCGGCGACACGTGCGGAATCCAAAGCTCATCTGCCGTCTGCATGACAAAAACATTGCGCTCTCGGGATGCCCCCAGATCAGCATTTCCGTTTTTCATTTCCAGAATCAGCATTCGGTTCTGCTCCAATGCCGGCAGCCAATCCGCAGGAAGTTTCATTTTGTCGATACCCCAGGCCGGACAGCAAATAATCTTTGCGTGGCTTTTCAGTAGAGCCGCCAGGATTGCTTGCTCGGGAGGCGAATGGAATCCGCTGATCAGGCAATGCATTTCCCTGTATGCCGCTACGCGCTGCTGCGCTGTTCTCAGCGCATCTTCCGGGCAATTTCGCGAGCACAGCATGCCAATCTTCTCCCAATTCAGCAAACTCGGATTCCCGATGCCGCACATTCCATTGCCCAAATTGATGATATTCTTCCACGGATTCATCCGGATATAATCTCGCACATTCTCCAATTCTTCCGCATTCCGGACGATCCGCTCATAATAATTCCGATGCCATATTCCGCCTATACGGGCGAGATGCATCTCGCCCCTACGCCGTGACACCGCCGCTTTGAATGCGCCAATCACTTCGCCCAATGGCGCGCCACCTTTATCTAATCGGATCAATGCATGAAAATGATCCGGCATCACCACGAATTCATCCAAACGCACATACGGCCGCAATGCCGCCGATTTTTCCCATTCCGAGCGGATGATCTCCCGCAATCCCGGCATGGCAAATGGCGCATGTACGGGCGGAATGCATCCCACCCAATCCCGATGCGCGCAAATCGTCACAAAATACGTGCCGCCACCCGAATAATCATGCCCTTTCAGACGAATTGATTGCCGATGATGAATCTCCGGATTATATTCATGCTTCTTCATTTGTTTTCCGTGGCTGCAAATTGCGGCAACCGCAAGGTTCCCGTCACCAGGTTGTTCAACAGAAATCGCTTTTGATCTTTCAGAACGGCCAGCTTTCGCTCCAGGGCTTTGATCTCGGAATCGGCGGCGGAAAGGACGGTGGCGATGGCTTGTTGCTCTTGAAGAGAGGAAACAGCAAGCTTCACTTTCGCGAGATTGGTCTTTGAAACCCCATGGACAGAAACGCCGGTGGCAATACGTTTCAACTCTCTTGAAACAGCGAGTTCCTTAAGAACATACCCCCTGTATCCTTTAGCCGTTTTGCCTGCAGCATCTCTGGCCACAAATGTATGAAGCCCCCCCGTGATCTTTTTACTGCCGACATTGCGTAATTCTACGCAGGCACAAACCCCTTCGTAATCTTCGGATGCATCAGCAATGACCACGTCTCCCTCCTCAAGAAAGGCTGTCGTAGGGGGAAGATCGGCCCCGTTTCGCAAAAGAGGAATGCGCTTCTCCTTGGCGCAGTCCAGCATGCATTCCTCATAAGTCGCGTGAAGGTCGCCATAGTGGATGTTGTGGATATTACAGCCAGCGGATTGGCTAATCGTCAGTTGCTCACGAGAGAAAGCATATGTCTTCAGAAAGGAAAAGGTCTCACCAAACGTTGTTTCCTTCCATTCCCCCGAAAACCCTGGCAGGCGTTGTTTGCCGGAGAGAAGCCTCTGCATCAGCCCCTTCTTGGTATTCCGCTTTTTTTCTATCTTTTTCTCATAATTCCGAATCACCTTATCCCAACACTCCAACACCCCCGCAATCGCCTTCTGTTCGGGGAGAGGGGGGAGGGGGATGGGCAACTGACGCAATCCTGTCAAGGATATGAATTTCTGAATTCCACCATTTGATGCTTGGTGAATAGCCCTTCGAGACGAATTCGAATGGAAATACTTAATTAGGTGTCGGCTATAGAGCCGTGATTCATTGCTCTTGAACAGACCAACGTTCTTGATGCAGAAGTTAGGGGGAGTGTCAACAAGGGCACTTTCGCCTACAGTGCCTATCATGGACATCAATATGTCTCCCTTCGCCACTGCTGACCTCTTGTTGACCAGAAAAGCATCCTTCTCAGAAATGCAGTAACAGTTGGATGCGTCTATCTGTCCATGGATGATGTTTTTCGAGGTTATAAGCAAGACACCCATGTCTGTCTTCTTCGGAGTATCATGCGTGCCATCTCTTACGTCCAAGACATCGGAAGCTCTGCAAATTTCCCAATCCTCAGGAATCCACCCGACTTTCGTCTTCTTGTATCCCGGTCTATTTCTATTCTTTTGCATCATTTGATCTTCACTACAAATTCATGGCTCTTTGCTATGCACGCGCCGTTCTGCACCACATAACATTGAACGCAGTGATCGCCTGTATATTTGGTCGTTTCGGTATGGACTTCGCCGTCCACTTGGAAACCTCCCCTCAGATCACCAGCCCATCGTGCCGCATCTCCTGTGTTTGTGACCTGCCAGTAGTGGTCACATTTCGCTCCAGACGACGGAGCTGTGAATTTGATCGTCAGGCGTTTATCCAAACGCTGTGAGCCGCTACCGTACTGAAACGCATACGGTCTATATCCATTGTGCTCTGATAATCGGGCGTCTAAGTCAAACTCGTTCATGACACGCATTGGCCAATCGGGCTGTTGTCTCCATGACACTGCGAAAACAGACAGTGCCGCCTTAGCTATGCGGTTAACAAGAGAGGGCTTGGGCACCGTAGGCTGGAATGCCTGTACAACAGCAGAAGCAACTCGTTTCCCGAAGACGCGGTCTAATTGTTTATTCAATTCAATGCTTGTCCTTGCATTCAGGAGAGCAGTGATATCCTCCTTCAACCATTGCACCCATCTGAAGAAAGCACGTGCACGAGCGTCGCCATCCTCGTGCCATCTATCAGCGAAGTTCTCTCCTTCGTTTACCGGATTCGATATGTGCCACTCCCCATATGTATTTCGAGTGATGAGTTTTAGAGAGGCGACTTTCTCGTGCACCTTGAAGTAGCGATCCGCAATCAGACCGCCATGCATGGCCAATTGTTCAACGATACTCGTCAGAGTCGTATGAATGTCCGGGTCTCCCTGATAGAGGTGCGCGGCTAAAGTGGTGATGATGATTGAAATCGGCTTGTATTTTGGGGCGTTGGCAAAACGTATGTCGCGATGCCGCTTCATTAACTGGATGGCACGCTGTAACGGTGTTCGAACAAGCTGGTCGGGCACATCATCTATGGATGCATACTTGAACATTCCAGGTTGGCTTGATTTGCAGCTCTCAAATATGCTTTGCTTCTGTTTTCGCGTTAGTCGCCTAAACGATACATTCTGATCCTTGAACCATTCTCCATAGCCTTTAGGATTCCCGGGCTTCCATTCATAAGTGCCGGCGTCTTTGTCCTTGTTGGTGATGGATACCGCACCTGGATAACTAAGGTGATCTTCCTCTAGGCTAGGCAGACACGGGAGAATGTCCACATGGAAGCCTATCCCCTCAGATTCAGCATAGGTGAGCGTCCAGCAACGCTTCCCCTCCGGATCAATCTTGTGTCGATAGGTATCATTGTTCTTCAACCGATCGCCGACTTCCCTCTTGGTGAGTTCTGGGCTCAGATTGGCTTTCGCAGCCTGTAACTCGCAGACCAGATCGACGTCAAAATCGGACTCTTTGCCCTTCCGAATAGGGCGAACGATCGTTCCCAGATTGATAGAACCTTGAGGGTAGATTGACAGCATCGAGACGCTTTCAGAATAGGCGTCATTCTCATAGCCATCTTCAAGCCACTTGCCAACGGCACTGTAGCTACGAACCGCGCGCTCGTAATCCGTTGGTGAGATATCCAGAGATTCCGATACGTGTGTTAGGATGTCGTTGATATCGGGCCTGCCTGACGTCAGCATGATGATTCCTCCTGTGTTCCCAGGAGGAACCGCTTGATTGTGGCGGCACTGTGCGTGAATTCCCAATCAGCTCGTGTGATTAGATCATCAAATTCTTCAGGCCTATCCAACGGCAGATCTTTGTCTGATGCGAAGTTGAGTCGGAGAATCTGTTCTCGCTCAAGCAGGAGCCCCAGCATATTGTTAGCTGTCTCCGACTGAAGATTGAGGAGCATCTCAATAAACTTGCCGCGTCCCCATTTGGCCGCGAAACCCCAACCTAAGAAGCTGCGTTGTTTGAACTTCTTGATAGGGTAGAACTGTTTTGCGTTGCCAGTGCCTATTGAGAGGACGCGCAGGTCGGCTAAGAGTGCGCCAAGTCGGTGTTTAGCGTCAAACGCGGCAGCTAGGGAAGGACTGTTTGCCCAGAGTCCACCGTCAGCCAGCAGGTAGGGTTTATCTCCCGGCAAGAGGGTTGGGGAAAAGAAAGTGGGCGCAGAACATGAGGCGAGAACAGCATCTGCCACAAGCACATTTTTATCCCTAAAGAACTTGTTATGATATGTGGACTTAAAGACATGCACACACCCGTTGCCGATGTCTGTTGCCGGAATCATCAACGGTGTCTCAATATCGCCGAGTTTCGTTTTCCCAAAGAAGTCGTTCAAAATACTGCGAAGGCCGTAGTTTTGATACTTGCTTGCAAGCAAACCTAGTCGTGGGACTAGTGGTTTGTTGAAGATTTCGCGGCCATGTTTCGCATACAACCCACGGACTTCGTTCGCGTTCTTTCCCATGGCCAAACAGGCCGCAATTATTGAGCCGGTACTGGTGCCAGCAAGAAGATCAAAGTCCTTGCGCCAATCGACGTTGAACTCTTCCTCTACGCGTTTCAGCAAATGGGCGGAGTAGGCACCCCTGAAACCACCGCCATCTATTGCCAAGATCTTGAACTTGTTGCTCATTCTATTATCTCATTTCCATGTCTTCCGTGATTAATTCTCATGCCCCAATCAAATTCGTCAACATGGCCGTGATGACATCCTTTTCCTTCGTTTTGCTTTCGGCGATCATCAGAGTCATAGCGACCAGCGCATTATCGGCAATTCGTTTGTTGCCCTGTTTGTCATAAATCAGCTTGTTCTTTTCTGCAAAACGGAGGAAGACGGCAGCAGCTATACGCTTGTTTCCATCCACGAAACTGTGATTCTTAACCAGGAAATACAGCAGGTGCGCGGCTTTTTCCTCAACAGACGGATACAGGTCCTTCCCGCCAAAGCTCTGCATGACGGTGTTCAGCGAGCTGTGAAGACTGTCATCTTTTTTCTTCCCGAATACGGCTGAGTCACCGAATTTCACACGCATCTGTGCGATCAGCTCAACCACCTCATCGTGAGTAATTGGCTTGGCTTTGCGGCTTGAGGTCTTGCGGACCGCAACACGCTGATGATCATAATCATCAAGCAGATCCAGCGCGTATGAATATTCGGAAATAGTCTGCAAGAGAGCCGTGGCTTCATCTCCAGTGAGCAATTTGCGTTTTGATATGTCGGAAGCCAGCTTCAAGCTCTGTTTCAATGCCTTCAGGCGTTTTTCATTGACGCTGTAGCCATTTACCAAATGCTGTTTTAGTACGTTGGTGGCCCAGATCCGGAATTCCGTGCCGCGTTTGGATTTCACCCTGTAGCCAACGGAGATAATGACATCCAGATTGAAGATGTCCATCCGGCGGACTTTACCGTCTGAGGCAACCTGTGCAATTTTTGCACAGGTTGATTTCTTCTGTAACTCTCTGGTCTTGTATATGTTATGAATATGCCGAAGCACTGCAGATCTGTCGCGGCTGAACAATTGACCCATCTTGTGGGCGTCGAGCCAAATCGTTTCCTTTTCAAGCTGAACGTCCAATTGGACCGATCCATCCTTGCTTTTGTATAGGACAATATCTGTTGTTTTCGTCTTCATTTCACTATCCCCAATGCTTTCAAATGCCCGGCCATTCCCTTTTCGAGTTTCGCCAGCTCGGCGTCAATCTCGGCTATTTCCTTGAGATTAGCCTCAATATCGACTTCTTCTTCCTCCTCGAACGTGTCCACGTACCGGGTGATGTTGAGGTTGTAGTCGTTCTCTTCGACCTCAGCGGGCTGGACGACACGACAGAACTTCTCTATGTCCTGCCGCTTCTCAACCGCATCCAGGATCTTCCCGATATGCTCGTCATCGAGGAAGTTCTGCGCCTTGCCCGACCTGAACAGTTTCGAAGCTTCCACGAAGAACACGTCCTTCCGCTTCTCGTTTTTGCCGCCGGGTTCACGAGAGCGATCGAGAATGACAATGGCAACAGGAATACCGGTGGTCTGGAACAGTCCGGCAGGCAGGCCTATCACAGCATCCACGATGTTCTCTTTCAGCAGGCTCTTGCGGATCTTGCCCTCTGCCGCACCGCGGAACAGAACGCCATGCGGTACTATCACCACGACCCTGCCTTCCTTCGCCTTTGCCGTCTCGACCATGTGTGTAATGAATGCATAGTCACCCTTGGTCTTGGGCGGGATGCCGCGATGAAAGCGGTTGTAAGGATCATTCTCAATGTTGTCCCCGGCCCATTTCTTGAGCGAGAACGGCGGATTGGCGATAACCAGATCAAACTTCATCAACGAATCGCCTTCTTTGAGTAGGGGATTGTTGAGGGTGTCGCCCCATTCAAGTCGGGCCGAGTCCTTGCCGTGCAGGAACATGTTCATTCGGGCAAGATTGTAGGTTGAGCCGATGCTTTCCTGCCCATAGAGCGCGTAGTCCCTGGAGCCCTGGGCTTCTAACTCCGCACCGGCCAGCAGGAGCAGGCCGCCGGAACCGCAGGCAGGATCGCAGATACGCCACCCGGGTTGCGGCTTCGCAAGTTTGGCCAGCAGTGTGGCAACGGATTTCACCGTAAAGAACTCTCCCGCCTTTTTGCCGGCATCAGAGCCGAATCGCTCAATCATGTACATATAGGCGTTGCCGATAA
>CAZBGF010000060.1:0-8038 GCA_964491255.1 uncultured Verrucomicrobiota bacterium | reverse complement strand
CGCTGGTTGAGATACGCGATGTGCACGGCGCATATCGCAATATCACATGTAACGGAAATATATCAGGCCTTATCAACGGCTATGGAGGAATCAATGAACATGGACTGGCAATTGGAGGTTCAGGCACTTCTCCGGGCAAGGCAGGCGGCAGAATACCTTCGAAATTCCGCATGGACGTCGATCACAGTGTCGGAAGCTCTGATCAGTTTATTTTTTCTCCTGCGACACGGTTGATACTGGATCGCTGTAAGACGGTAGATGAAGCCATTGAGCTGCTGAGCGATACCCGGGTCACGGGACACGGTAATCACATCCTGATTGATGAAACCGGTAAGTGCGCGGTAGTGGAACGAGCCGGAACATGGTGTCATGTTCTCCCGGGTACGGACCAGGGCGCTTTTTGCGGCAATCTTACCCGCTCCATGCTGAACCCTGAAGTGTACAAAGCAAAAGACGACGACATTTGCAAGCAAAACGATCCCGCAACCTGGCCCGGCACATGGGGCCGGTTCCGTTCTGCCCAAACACGCGTAATGGAGAAGTCTGAGCAACATTCGCTCGCATTCATGAAACAGAGCATGTGCAGTCATGACGGCGATATCACGAAAACTCAGACAATTTGCAACTGGTCGACGAATCAGTCTTTCATAGGCATATGTCGCGAACGGAAGATTCTGGCAGCAGTGGCTCCGCCATGTCAAAATCAATATGTCGAATTTGAAGTCCCGAAAAAAAATAAATAACAGGAGGTGACTACTCACGTAGTCAGGCTGAAGCTGTTTAGACTGCCACGTCGCCCCGTTGAGGGGCAAGTGGTTCCTTGGCGCTTTGCGCCGACGGGATAGACTATCAGGCGCTTGGACAAGTTATGCGTATCTCGCACTGAAGCTTCGGGGCGCTTCACGAATAACGCTTCACGCTTATAGTTACAACAGGAACATGGACCATGAATAAACAATGTCCCGCTCCGTTTGGCCAAAGGCTGGAACCAGGTGCTGGTCAAAGTCGTTCAACGGGGCCCGACGCGGATTTTTTTTCGGCTGACAGACAACAACGGCAAGCCCATGGATGATCTGAAGTTCCGGGCGCCTAAGGTCGGGTAAATGATTAGTGAACAGAGTACGATTTTAACATCAACTTTCAGAAGATTTTTGAAAGCCCAAAAATAATGGAAACCTGGAATGAGTTACCGGAGAAATTCCGCTGGGTGCTGGGGAAAAAAACCGTTTGAAAATCAGCCCTTTGCAAACACCGCCGCACCCGTGAGGGCCTATAAAAACAAACAGAAGGTCAATAATGAAAAGACATGTTAAAATTAGAAGAAAAAGGAATGTATGAAAAAGACGCAAGTTAACAAAAAGCAAAATAAAACTCTAAGGGACAAGAAACCGTTCATTTTGCTGTTTGAATATCGTCCTTTTGCTCCGATTGACGCTGAAGGCCTGTGTTATAAAAACAAAAAAAATCTCAAGCCGGGTCGTCAGCGTGTTGATGCCAGTAAACTTGCCCATGATCACGTGGACCTGGCAAAAAAACTTGGGCTTTGCAATGGGTTTCGTATCTGGACTGACGCCACTCCCGAATCAATTCGCCATGCCATGGACGGTGGCTACGCTGTGCACATTGATATGTTCCGACTCGAGCCCTGGAAACCGCTTGCCGCTGATCAGGGAAAATCGCTTCGCCAATTCTCTGATGAAATGGTAGATCACATCCGGGGTTTGATCAAGGACCACGGTGAGAATATCTGGGTTAATATGTTTGCCGAGGTTGATAACGATCCATGGTGCTATGTGCCTGACGTGGCGACCCGGGCGGAGGCTTTCACCATGCTGAAAGAATTTTTCACCACGAGTAATCGGCTGGCAGTATTCCCTGCCAGGGAGGACCCTTCGCCGTCAGGTAAACCGGTGTTATCGCCCTATAATTACATGCAGGAACGCGGTATACGTCCCAAAGACCTGAACCTGGCACATTTGTGTTGCCAACCGTTCAGTACCCACATCCTCTACAAGCTTGGATCACGTGCGGTTTGGCCAGAGGGAAACGTTGGCAACAACCACCAGATCATAATAGCCTTTACCCGCGGCGCGGCGCGGCAATATCGCCGCCCATGGATCTATGATGTAGCTCCTTTTGACACTCACGGAAGGCCGGGAATGCCCATGGCTTATGACCACCGGCGTCGACGAATCGCAGGATTCTCCGAAAGTCACATGCTCCGTTCATGGATGGTCAGTTACCTGAGCGGGCCACGGGAATTCCTCTTTCAAGCCTCCTCAGCAGGATTCTTCGTGCGCAACGAAAACAACGAGTTAGAACTAACCTCGATTGGTGAAATTGGTCGCGATTTTGCTGATTTCTGTCTGCGCCGTCATCCGGGGCGCGGTAAGACCCGCACACCGATAGCCCTGCTCCTGGCTCAGGATCATGGTTACAAGACACCATACCGGGGTCAGTCCCAGGTGTTTTGGGGCAAAGTGCCGGATGACCGGGCAAATCGTTCAATCGAAGCGTTCTTCCGTTTGGCCTTTCCCGGATTCCACAAAATGAATTCAACCAGTTGTCTTGATAACGCCGCATGGGCGCCTGGTGGCAGTTACAGTAAACAGCAACCCTGGATGACACCCGATACCAAGGACCCGATAACCTTCGGACGTGCATTCCGCGAGGCCTTACGCGATGCCAGCTTTGATCAGCGTCCAACGGAAAAACCTTATCTTACAGCATCAACCTGGGGTGACAGCTTTGACGTGCTCGTCGACAACGCCCCATTGGAAGTGCTGAAAGATTATCCGGCGATTGTACTGCTCGGAAACATTAAGGTTGATAACAACCTCCGCCAACGGCTAAGGAACTATGTGGAAGCGGGGGGAAAAGTCATGTTGAATATTGCTCAGGTAACTCCGGATGATGAACAATGGTTGGGAGTCACCTTTGAAGGAGAAACTGGATGTCAGCCCCGTCATACTCACTCGCTGTTGACCGGCCGTCAGTTTGCGGAAGGACGATTCGAATACGCAAAGATTCGTCCGAACACCGGTGTGAAGGTATTGATTCAAACGGGATTTCTCGGCGTCAAAGGCGACCCATTGCTTACCAGGCACAAACTCGGTAAAGGTGAGGTTTGGTTCGTGACTGTTCCTGATTATTTACCCACGCCCGAGAAATTAGAGGTGACATGGACAGAGGCGAGCAAAGAAGCGATCGATGAGTTTATCAGACCGCATCTGGTTTTGGATATCGACGGCCCACCCTTGGAATGGATCGTCAATGATGTGGATAATAACGGTTCACTCTGGGTGAGTTTGTTTAACAACTCATCCACGGTCTGGGCCGGCAAGGTGATTATCAGGGACAAACTGGGTAAAGTTGTTTGCCGCGATATCTGGAACGAAAAACACGCTCTGTTCGAGTATGATGAACAGGACCAGGTCGTACTGAAACCCGAAATCGCGCCTTGGGAATTTACGGTGATTGAAATAACATAACAAAGATAAATCATGAACAAATCTCAAAAAGATAAAATTATTTTCGATGCGGATATTGGCAGAGTAGAGCTTGTTCCGAAAACACCTATTCCTGTTATGACTTACGCTACCTGGCAAATAACGTATACCACGGGCATAAAAGGATTAGCAGAGGGAGGTAAAATTCGCATTGGCATCGATATTCAACAACCGGGAACGCCGTTGCCGCAGGTGGACTTAACAGACATGCCAAATTATGTATCAGCGCTAAGGTCGGACAATGGCAATTCGAGTGTTGAGCCTTCGGGCAAGGTCAGACATTATGCACAGATTCCTAATATGACAGATAATGTTGCATATGTGGAGATAACTGTAAAGGATACTCCATTGAGAAAAGGGGACAAAATAATAGTTACTTATGGTGATAAAACTAAAGGAAGTATAGGCTTCAGGTCGCCAAGGATATCTATAAAGAAATTTCCATTTTGGGTTTTAGTAGATATTGAAGGCACAGGAGACTTTATTTTTTTAAAAGATTTTCCATGTGTTGAAATTCAAGGAGGGACTGTAGATAAACTTATTGGTTTCTGTCCTTCAATTGCAGATATTTCAGAAGAGATCAAGGTTCAGCTAAAGGCAATTGATAAACAAAAGAATCCCTCTTCTACTTTTCAGAATAAGGTAGAGATAAAGACTTTCTCAAACAAGCAAAAAAAAGATGTGTGTTTTACAGCAAAAGATGAAGGCGTGAAATGGCTATACGCAAGTACTCCTAAAAAGCCTGGAACGTATAGAATCGAAGCACGTTCAGGGCATTTATCAGGGAGAAGCAACCTGGTTATTTGTAAAGATAAGCCGGATTATCGTTTATTCTGGGGAGACCTTCACGTGCACTGCAATCTAGGAGACGGAGGTTCTCTTTCTGCTGATGATGTTTACGAACATGCAAAGCAGGTGGAGGCTCTTGATTTTTGTGCTGTCAGTGATCATGGCTATGGACTGGCTCTCCTTGATAACTGGCAGAAAGCGCAAGAAGCAGTAGAAAAATACTATAAACCAGGAGAGTTCGTTACTATTTTAGGTTGGGAAACAATGACTGCGAAGTGGGGTCACAGAAATATCTACTTTTCAGATACCAAAGAGAAGATGACTCTTGGTGACTTCCAGCCAGGTTTTCCTGGTTTGTATAAGGAAACTGAATATATGGAATTGAAAAACCCGGATATTACATTCTCTTCTACCATAGAGGAGCTATGGTCTTTCCTTAAGGATAAAGAAGCGCTGGTAATCATGCATCATTGTCATCCTGAAGACGTTGACCCTCCTTTGTTTAATGAGCATCTAGAGCGGTTATATGAAATTCATTCAAAATGGGGCACTTCGGAAACTGGAGAGTTTCCCACCCAGAACTTCAATTATGGACGTGGAGATGGTGTCCGTGGCGCCCTGGCGAAAGGACACAAATTGGGTTTTGTGGGTGGTAGCGATTGTCATTATGGCCATGCCGGATCACAGACTAAGGGATCAGGGAGCATGATATATCCCAGTGGGCTAACTGCTGTATTTGCAAAAAAGCTTACCAGGGAAGCTATCTTGGAAGCTCACTTAAATCGTCGGGTATACGCCACAACTGGAGCCAGGATATTCCTGGATTTTCGTATGGATAATCATATGATGGGCTCAGAGTATAGCACCGATTCTTTGCCCAAGACTTTTCTACATGTAGCCGGTACTGAAGAACTTAACAGAATAGATATTATAAGAAATGGCAAGCGTATCTTATCCCTGCCGGTAGAAGAGACTGATGAATTAGTTTTTAATCCTATTGAGAGAAATGGAAAAGATCTTTTGGAATTTATGGAAGACTTTGAGCCCATGATACCCGGCAAAGAATATTATTTTTATGTAAGGGTAAGGCAGGAGGACGGGCATATGGCTTGGTCGAGTCCTATCTGGGTAAAGAAATTATAGAGTGAAAAATCATGAAGCTAAAACAAATTGAAATAGCTCTGAGATAAAAAAGCGGTTTTCCAGCCGTGGTGGAAACGTCTGACTATAATTTTAAAAATGATTTTATTTTTAAATGTAATATGGAGCAACAAAATGAAAAATGAGATAAACAACACATTCAATCTGCTTTTTGATTATGGTCTTGGAGGCGAAATTGATGGTGATAACCTTGGCTTTCGAAAAGGCAAGCAACACGGCAACGTGCTTTTTGACATTAAAACCGATTATATTCCACTTGCGAAAAAGCATAAACTCTGTAACGGTTTTCGTTACTGGACATTTAACCCCAGTATTGAAAAAATCAGGGATGGCATGAAAGGTGGTTTTAATGCCGCCATTATCGATATCTGGGCGGCTCAGCGTTATTGTTTGGCAGCCGCTTACCGGGGATTTAAAACCCGTGAGTATGTCGACCGGATGATTGATTTCTCCAGAAAAATGATTAAAAAACACGGTTGTAAAGTCTGGGTGAACGCCTATCCTGAATATGACAATGATCAATGGAATCACTATGCCGGTGAATTAAAGAATCGTTCTCATGCCTACCAACGCCTGCGGAAACTCTACGAATCTGACAATGAATTTAATATGTATCCTCCGCCAGAGGATCCGGCTTTTCCTCCACCTCCCAAGTCATGCATTGGCAATCTAGAGAAATGTAAAATATACTGTGAAAAGTATCTTGATAGCATCAAAAAAAGGAAGGAGGTCTGGCGATCGGTATATAATTACCTTAAAGAACGTAAAATAAAACCTGATGAAATTAATCTTGTCAATCTTTGTTGCCAGACATTCTCGACACATCTACTTTATGAGATTGGGGTGAGTGCTGTATGGCCCGAGGGAAACGTCGGCAATAATCATCAAATTGTTATTGCTTTCACTCGTGGTGCGGCCAGACAGTATCATCGGCATTGGATATATGACGCGGCTCCGTTTGATTGCCAGGTTATTCCTTTGCCGATGTGTTACGATACTCGCCGTCGACGTATTGCCGGTTTTACCGAGAGTTACATGCTACGCTCTTGGCTAGTCAGCTATCTTAGCGGAGCCAAAACATTTCTTTTTCAAGCCTCGGATCTTGGGTTCTTCATTCGTGACAAAAAAGATAATCTGGAACTGTCGCCAGCGGGTGAGCATGGAAAGGATTTTGCAAATTTTACACTTCGCAATCATCCGGACCGCGGCCGGGCCAGAGCACCAATAGCTTTGTTGATGTCAAGGGATCACGGGTACACCCTACCTTACAGAAACCAGCCTAAAGTTTTTGGTGGAAATCTCCCGGATGACCGGGCCAATCAATCAATTGAAGCGTTTTTCAGAATGGCGTTTCCCGGAATTCAAAACAGTAATGGCAAAGGCTTCGACACCAGTGGTTGGGCAGCGAATGGATCTCGGGAAAATCAGGCCCCCTGGGTTACTGAAGATGTTAAAACGGCAGAAGAATACAGCCCTTCGTTAAGAACTTGTATGCGAGACAGCGTTGGCGATGGTGATTTCCGTTCAAGAGAACAGGCATTCCTGACTACAACAACCTGGGGTGACAGTTTTGATGTTTTGGTTGATAATGCCCCACTAGATGTATTAAAAGATTACAAGGCCATAATTCTTATGGGGAATATTACTATTGATGGAGATTTACGGAAGCGTATTGAAGCTTACGTAAAAGCAGGAGGAAATATCCTGGTGAATGCCTCCCAGGTAAGTAAAAAAGATGAAGAACTGCTTGGCATTCGTCTGCTTGATGAAATGGGAGAGGAATCACATTTTAGTTATTCTCCGTTTACTAGACGGCTTTTCTGTAGTGGTCGTTATAATTATGCCAAGGTGGAACTAGATGGAGCTGTTCCGATGGTGGCAGTGGGATTCTACGGCACGACAAGGGATATTAATAGAAATTTCACAAAGAACATTACAAAAAAGGACATCGACATCACAAAACTAAAGAATGGTAAGGCCGTGAAAGGAGTAAGAGGTGATTTTATTGCCACTAAAAACCGTTTTGGAAAAGGGTCCGTCTGTTTTGTGACTGTGCCGGATTACCAGACTAAAAATGAAATGAAAGTTGACCTCCATGAAGGAGTTAAAGAAGTTTTTGATGATTTCATTCGACCTCATTTGGGAGTGGAAATCGATGGACCTCCTCTGGAATGGATAATCAACGATACTGACAAAGGTATTTGGATATCTTTATTCAATAATTCCAAAGAGCTCTGGATTGGGAAAATTATTGTAAAAGACAAACTAGGTAAAGTTGTTTGCCGCGATATCTGGAACGAAAAACACGCTCTGTTCGAGTATGATGAACAGGGCAAAGTCGTACTGAAACCCGAAATCGCGCCTTGGAAATTTAAAATCATCTCGGTGATACCCCAGCAATCGCTTTTGAAAACGATTTAGACCCTATCCGAAAAACCTTTTAACCGCGGATTACGCGGATTTTCGCGGATAAAAATGAATGTAGTGAGCTAAAATGCCTAAAGTGATAAGTGCCTAAAGTTTTCCTGGCCGCAGGGCGGTCCCACCCTGGCCGGCCTGAGCTCCGGCTCGGGCAGGCG
>CAZBGF010000059.1:0-8074 GCA_964491255.1 uncultured Verrucomicrobiota bacterium | reverse complement strand
ACATCGGTCCATATTCATATAATATTTCTCGGTGGGAGCCCCAACGCGATTACCAACAGCCTGAATAATCCGCTTGTTAGCCTGGTGCGGGATAAGACAATTTATCTGATCAATTGTCAAGCCGCTTTGCTTTAGCATCTGTTGACTCTCCTTGAGCATGCAGGTAAGCGCATATTTAAAGACTTCGTTTCCAGCCATTTTAAGATAATGAAGACGATCCTTCAAAGTCTGCTCCGATGTCGGATTACGACTGCCGCCACCTGGAATATTCAGCAGATGACCAAGATTTCCGTCTGCTCCCAGTGTACTGGGAAGAAGTCCCATTTTTCCAGGCCGTCTCTGAAGAACAGCAGCGCCAGCGCCATCTCCAAACATTACGCAGGTCGCCCGGTCTTTCCAATCGGTAATACAGCTTAATTTTTCCGTTGCAATGACGAGAACTGTATCCACGGTTTTGGAAGCCACGAATTGACGACCTATTTCAAGTCCATATAAAAACCCGGAACAGGCCGCAGATATATCAAAACATATAGCGTTGGTGGCGCCAAGAGCCTTCTGCACAAAACAGGCAGTACTTGGAAAATTCATATCTGCAGTAATCGTTGCTACAATAATCATGCCAATATCTTCCGGAGCAACTTTTGCCTTATCCAAAGCACGCTTCGCGGCTTCCGCGCCAAGATCTGAAGCAGCTTGCTCGGGAGAAGCAATATGGCGTTCCTTGATGCCGGTTCGTGTCGTAATCCATTCATCAGAGGTATTCACCATTTTTTCGAGATCAGCATTCGTCAAAATCCGTTCAGGCAGATATGATCCCGTTCCTACAATAGAGACCGAAGGCTGGGAACCGGCCAGCACTGTCATGTTCTGACCTGAAACGGATTCCTTTTTCAATGCTGAATGATCTTCATTTTTTTTCATAATAGCATATTAGTATAAATAACAGTTAATTGCCTGACTCGGATCGCATCGAAATATTTCTCGATGGGACTCCAGTGGAAATAATCGTGTTGGTAATAAGATGATTGATATCGTGACTCACGGATTCACCAGCTACCCGAATTGCATGATATATGGCACGCGCGGACGATGAGCCATGAGTGATAATACATATTCCATTCACACCGAGCAATGGTGCGCCTCCGTACATCTCCGGGTCTATGCGACGCTTCATCACGCGAATCGCACCTGTCAAGAGCAAAGCCCCCATTTTCCGGAGTAGATTACCGACAAATTCACTTTTGATCCACATTCCCACGGCATGAGCCACACTTTCACTTGTCTTCAAAATCACATTCCCAACAAACCCATCACATACCACCACATCAATTTCACCTTTAAACAGATCATGACCTTCGATATTTCCCTTGAAATTCAAACTGGATTTATCCAGAAGCTGAAACGCTTCTTTTGTAACGTCATTGCCCTTTGACTCTTCAGAGCCAACACTCATCAATCCAACCAGGGGGGTTGGCCGATTTAATATTTCACGGGCGTAAATAGAGCCCATAACAGCGAATTGATAAAGAAGTGCAGGTGAACATTCAGTGTTGGCTCCGGCATCAATCAGTACAAATGGTTTGACTGGTGTTGGCATTACTGCTGCAATTGCCGGCCGTTCAATACCTTCAATTGTACGCAACTTCAGTTTAGCAGCAGCCATGACTGCGCCTGTATTTCCCGCGGAGATCATGGCATGTGCCTCACCGGATTTCACAAGGTCAATTGCACGGCTGATTGACGAATCCTTTTTCCGGCGAATAGCAATGACCGGGCTTTCGTCCATTCCCACGACTTCTGAAGCATGACAAATTTCAATATTTTCTGGAATGTGTTTCTGGAATGCGTATTCCCTGCGAATGGCTGCTTTATCCCCGACAAGAATAATTTTGGTCATTTCCGGGAAAACCCCGGCAGCTTCAATAGCACCGGCCACAGTCGACCCAGGAGCAAAATCTCCACCCATAGCATCTACAGCAATACGCATGAACATCCTATTCAGTTTCGATCGAGACGACTTGTCGTCCCCTATAATAGCCGCATGATGGACAAACTCTATGCGGAAGCTGCGGCTGACCGCAATTCGAACACGGCCTGGAAGCAGGAACAGTTACATGATGAGACCTTTTTCGCATACGAATTTTGCTCTTTGATTTTTTTGCTCGTGGCACAGCCATGATTACTCTCCTTATCCAATAAACTTATTCTTTGTGGTCAACATATTCACTGCCTGATATTCAACTGATCCAATGTGCTCCAAACCTGATTATCTTTTTCACTCTCACATGAACAGACTTGTTTATTCAAATTAACACCGCATTGGGAACAAAGTCCTCTGCATGTTGGAGAACAAACCCATATCATTGGAAAAGAAAGAAGAATATCCTCACGGATATCATTGGTCAAGTCAATTGATTCATTTTCCGCTGTTAATTTATACGACCGGAAAAAAGCGGCAACCTTTACAATATAAGAAAAACGCTCGGCGCATCGCGAACATATACATGACAATTCAACTTCAAGCATGCCTCTAATCACAATTTCAAAATAGACCAGGCATGCCCGTAAATCATACTTAATCGGCCCTTTAACCTCGACAAAAGGATCATGTTTCAGTGCCAGAACAGAGGTTTGTTCCTCACCTGTAAAGCGCTTTTCGGTTTGACTCAATTGGCCTGTTTCAATAATCATGATTTTGTCAGTTGTCAGTTGTCAGTCGTCCGTTGTTTCTGGAACTCCGACACTTTTTTTTATGCGCTTTCTTAATACAAAATTTAGCTGATATATTTTCAGATTCTCGAAATTATTTCTTGCCATAATGTCAGCCCCTCTCCTCCTTCTTAACAACTAACAACTGACTACGGACAACGGACTATTGATTACCGGAAACTGACCTCTGTTTTTCTGTAATTTTTTTTGCAAGGGTAGTTTGAACGGAATCAGGTGCGAATTTACTGATATCCCCGCCAAATCCCGCAATTTCCCGGACTAACCCGGAACTTACATAGCTGAAACTTTCGTTAGGCATCATGAACAAGGTCTCGACCTCTGGCGCCATTTTTCTGTTCGTCAACGCCATCTGAAATTCATCTTCAAAATCAGAAAACGCTCTCACTCCTCTGATCAATACCCTGCAGCCCTTTCTTTGCGCGTAATTTACCAGTAATCCATCAAATACGTCAACCTCAACATTAGGCATATCCTTTGTCACTTGACGGGCCATATCCACTCGTTCGTCAATTGTGAATAAAGGTTTTTTTCGAACACTCTTTGAGATTGCCAGGATAAGACGCGCAAACACGCGCGCTGCTCGCTTCACAAGATCAATATGCCCAAACGTCAAAGGATCAAAACTGCCTGGGTAAATAGCTAATGAATTCACAATAAAATCCTTTCATTCTAATTGTTCAGCCATCAAGGCGCAAAGATACCAAGATTTATAATATCATTTGTTACTACTTTGTTTATCGTTTTTCTGAAAAACAGTTATTTGAGTATCACCATAAAATCGAGTTTGTATCAAAACCCAGCCCTCACATACTGTCGAACCGTCATCTATACCGATGCGTGACCGGGATTCCATGATAAATATTCCTTTCTGCTTTAACATAGATCTGCCGGACAAAACAAGCAAGAGTTTTTTCAGCCATGTTCCATCAGTGTCATAAGGCGGATCAGCGAAAATAATATCAAACGGAGTGCAAGGTGCGGGGCCGCGTAAAAAACGTATGGCCTCACTCATCACAACATGGGTCTGAGGAATAACAGAATTCGCGCCGTCAACATGTGGTCCTGATTCCACTGGTTCGCAAAGATTTCGAACATTTTCGGTCAATATTGAAAATACTTTCCGGTCAGATTCCACCCAGCAAACAAACGACCCGCCTCGACTTAACGCTTCTATCCCCAGAGCTCCGGAACCGGCGAAAATATCCAGAACGCGAGCACCGGGAATAACTCCAGCCAAAGAGGAAAAAACACCTTCCCGCACCCGGTCCTGGGTAGGCCGCACCCCTCTCGTTGGTGTCCTGATTCGTCGACCTCGCAGTCGTCCGCCTGTTATTCGTAAAGCCATATTAGTCTGTTTATGTAATTTTCTGTTGTCGCCTGCCAAGGATATCCGCATGTGGCACAGCAACCCATGATGCTATTGCCATGCAATACACAATATCACTTTGATTTTGACAACATCATAAATCAAAAATTGCGTGTCGTAAATTCTTAAGTTTCTTGACCTTGACGGATTATTGCGTCATCATTTATACGTTCACAATATAAAGAAAAAAAATCGCCGTGATTTAAAGTATAGGAATTGCAAAATAGCCACAAAGGAAGAGGATAGAAAAAAACTTTTTATTCTTCGTGTCCCTGGCCGACCCGAGTCGTCTCGGGCAGGCTTTGAGACTTAGTGGCAAAATTAAAATAAAAGTTGCCGCTTCGGCAGCCTAATTTACATCGGATTTATTGGAGTGATTCAATGAAGATTTTGACTACAGGTGGTGCCGGGTATATCGGAAGTCATACCTGCGTTGAGCTGTTAAAATGCGGGTTTGATGTCGTGGTGGTTGATAATCTGCAGAACAGCAGTGAAGAATCGCTGAACCGTGTTCAGGATATAGCAGGTAAAGCGCTTGATTTTTATCAAATTGATATTCTTGACAGGGATGCCCTCACTTCTGTTTTTAAGCAGCACAGGATTGACGCGGTAATTCATTTTGCCGGACTGAAGTCTGTTTCCGAATCCACTCGAATTCCACTTCGCTATTATCATAACAACATCACCGGCACACTTGTACTCTGTGAAGTTATGAAAACGTTTGACGTTCACACGATGGTTTTCAGTTCGTCGGCCACTGTTTACGGCAACCCTCATAAGGTGCCTATAACTGAAGATTTTCCTCTTTCGGCTGTCAACCCGTACGGCGAGACAAAGTTGATGATTGAACAGATTCTGCGAGACATGCATGTGGCTGATCCATCCATACAGATTGCGATTCTGCGTTATTTCAACCCTGTTGGAGCACATGAAAGCGGACGGATTGGTGAAGACCCGAACGATATTCCCAACAATCTATTTCCCTATATTACTCAGGTCGCGATAGGCAAGCTCAAGGAACTTGCAGTATATGGAGATGACTATCCCACGAAAGACGGAACCGGCGTACGCGATTATATTCACGTAACTGACCTGGCTCGCGGTCATATCAGAGCGTTGGAAAAACTCCGAAGTCGGCCTGGACTTATCACATATAACCTTGGTACAGGCCGCGGCTACAGTGTTCTCGAGGTTGTTGAAGCCTTTTCCAAAGCCTGTGGCAAACCTGTTCCGTACCGTATAAAGGAACGTCGCCCGGGCGATGTGGCTGCATGTTATGCTGATCCTGCACTTGCCAAACTGGAATTGAAATGGGAAGCAGATAAAGGAATTGACACAATGTGCGCTGACGCCTGGCGCTGGCAGGTCAATAATCCAAATGGATTTGAGAATGTAAAGACCTTAAATTAACCGGACGCAGATTTTCGCAAGATATACGCAGATAATTAAGCATATCTTTATCTTTAAATTTTGGCAATCTGCGTTGATCTGCGTCCAAAAAATAAAATCCTTATACGATGAACATTATTTCCGACATTATCGAACGCCGCGAATTACTGCAAAATCTCGTGTCACGGAATTTGAAGAGCCGATATAAAAATTCAGCGCTGGGTTTTCTCTGGAGCATTATCACTCCCCTGTTCATGGCAATTATCTACGTGATTTTCCTGCGCATTTTAGCCCGAAGTGTTTCAATGGAAGAAATCCTGATTGGTGTGTTTGCATGGCAGTTTACTGCCCAGTGCGTAGCTAATGGCATGACATGTATTACTGATAATTCAAACCTGGTAAAAAAAGTATATTTTCCTCGCATTATTCTTCCGCTGTCCTCTACATTATCAAACCTGGTTACATTTGTGCTGACACTTGTTGTTGAGTTTATACTGGTGGGCATTCTGCTTGCAGTTCATGGCCAGCACATGAACATTTACGCACTGTTTATTCCACTGCTCGTGGTCTATCATGCCATATTCTGTCTTGCTATAGCCCTTTTTCTTTCATGTGTTAATGTGTATTTCCGTGACATTCAGCATCTGGTTAATGTACTGCTGCTCGCATGGTTTTTTCTGTCACCTGCCATGTATTCGCTCACTCTGGTAAATACTATGGCTGAGCGGTATGGAATGCCGGCTCTGGCATCATTATACATGCTGAATCCTATGGCTGTTATCATAACCGGCTACAGAGCATTAATTCTGTCTGGAGCATCATTCCCGTTTTCTTTGTGTTCCATCGTATCCATTCTACTACCTTTTCTGATTCTATTAGGCTCTTATGCCCTGTTTCAAAAACTTCAGAAAGATTTTTCGGATATGTTATAACACGTAACCGTGTTGCGACACGGTTGCCCGTAGTCAGTCGCAAGTTGTCCGTTGCTAAAACAGGGATAAGCAAATTAGGCCCCGGAATGGGGTAACTTTAAGGAGATCGGTCATTCTTGGCCGATCAGCAATTTGGCGATTGCCGGATTCTTTAAGATACAATTCGATCAATTCACTTTGAAATTCATAAACATCAAGTCATGATCAAAAGCAACTGACAACGAACAACTGACAATTTTGAACGCTATGAATGCTATTGAAGCCAGACAACTCGGGAAAAGTTACTGGGTGCGCGGTTCCGAATCTCCAACCTTGATGAGCGTTTTCAGTCACTATGCTCGCCGCAGGAAGAGAAAACTCAGATGGGCTTTACGCGATATCAATTTCGACATTAAACAGGGTGAAACGATTGGCATTATTGGTCCTAACGGCTCCGGAAAGAGCTCAACCCTTGGACTCATTGCCGGCACGACATCTCCGACGACTGGCACAGTTAAATCATACGGACGCGTCTCGTCTCTTCTTGAATTGGGCGCCGGATTTCATTCGGAACTAACCGGGCGTGAAAACATTTTTCTCAATGGCGCAATTCTTGGTATTCCCGGTGAGACTATCAAGCGGCGGTTTGATGATATCGTGGAATTTTCCGGCATCAGGGAATTTCTTGATATGCCGGTAAAATATTATTCCAGTGGCATGTATGTCCGGCTTGGCTTTGCTGTAGCAGTGGAAATGGACCCGGATATTCTTCTGATTGACGAGGTTCTGGCGGTTGGCGATGTTGCGTTTCAAACCAAATGCTTTGCCCGTATCCGGGATTTTCAGCGAAGGGGTAAGACACTGGTTCTTGTCTCGCATGCTCTTCAAACCGTTGAGGAATTCTGCAACCGGGTTTTTCTGATTCATCAGGGCCGTTTGGCTGCCCAGGGAAGTCCTTCGGAAGTCATCTTTACTTATCTCAAATCATATATGGGCGAAGGCGGGCACATCCACACAGTGGAATACGGCAGTCGTGACGTAGAAATCGAGGATGTCCATTTTATGGATTCTGCAGGGAAGGAAACAGGAATTTTCGAGACTGGCCAAACCATGACTGTTGAAATCATTTATCATGCCCATAAACGCGTTGAAAAACCGGTTTTCGGGTTTGCCATAAAGACTGGAAACGGTATGTTGGTGTTTGGTTCAAACTCGCAACTGGCCAAATACCCAGTCCAGGCTATTGAAGGAAAAGGCGCCATTCGCCTGACCTTTGCTCCGCTAAGCCTGATGCAGGGCAACTTTTTTCTTTCTCTTTCGATTCATTCATGGGATCATACGATTCAATACCATCGCCGTGAGGACTGGTATCCCTTTGTAGTGAAAAATCCTACTGGAACATTGGGTTTGTTTCACCTGAATACGCAGTGGAATATGTGAAAATTAGTACTGTTAAGAATCGCGTGAAAGAATGAAAGGCAAGAATCTCGCGCAGAGACGCAGAGAACGCAAAGATGAAGTCTTGTATTTTGAGCAATTCCTTGAGCCGCCGTCGTCACGACTATGGCGTGCCAAGGTGGATGAATTGCTCAAAGATTTCCATGCGTGCAATCTGCAGGTAGGCTCAGCGGCTCAGGGCAAATAATGTAATCGATACTGAAAAAGTATTCACCACGAA
>CAZBGF010000058.1:0-8098 GCA_964491255.1 uncultured Verrucomicrobiota bacterium | reverse complement strand
TAACTCGCGAAGGTTACCGACTGAATGATTGGTTTATGGTTTGTCTGGAGGACAGGAATGGCCGTCGTGTTTGGTCGAGCACCATTCCCGTCCGCAAGGAACGGAAGGATTTTCAACAGATACTCGAACAAACCTTCCAGGCGACCCCGAAGGTTCGGGGCGCCTGAAGGCTGATGATCGAAGGTGGGCTGGTATATGGATGCCAATATCTGTAGTCAGGTGCGTAAACTCTCCCGGGAATATAGTCTTGCGGTTTGCGATCTGCACAGCTATTTTGGGAACAAGCTCAAGAAAACTCCGGCACTCATTGATACTCTTCTCATGCCCGACGGCGTCCATGTGACGGACGAGGGTAATAGAGTAGCTGCAGAATACCTTGCGCCGATGATCGCAAAGTTGATTGAAGAGTCGAATACTAAGGAAAAGAAATAAGCTAATAAGCCCCAACCATGTGATAAAGCTATTCGCGCCACGCATGATGGGCAATCGTTACTCTTTTTCACCGGCAATAATATAATATATGGTTGATACGTATCATGGAAGTTAACACAACATCATACAGGGCGCAGGATCGTCAATATCTATGGCATCCTTATTCTCAATACTCGGCAATACGGAATAATCCTTTTCCCATTATGACACGGGGTGAGGGTATTTATTTAATTGACAGCGACGGCAGTCGTTATGTTGATGCTATTTCCTCGTGGTGGGCATGCAACCTGGGGCACAGTCATCCACGGTTGGTGAAAGCCATGATTCAACAGGCTCATGCTTTACAGCACAGCATACTGGGCAATTTATCGCATTCAGGGGCTATTGAACTGTCAGCAAAAATCGTCGGTTTATTTGGGAACAGTTCACGCCATGTATTTTTTTCAAGCGATGGCTCCAGTGCGGTTGAAGCTGCGCTGAAAATAGCGGTTCAGTATTGGCATAACATGGGACATTCCGAACGAAATCAATTTGTGTCTCTGGAGAATGCGTATCACGGTGATACGCTGGGCGCTGTTTCAGTTGGATACCTTAAATCGTTTCATGAACCGTTCAAGCCGTTACTCTTTAATGTGCATCGCGCGGCGTCACCATGCTGTGGCGATTGTGCATGGGGTAAAACTTCGGATACTTGCGGTCAGGAATGTTTTGAGTCAATGAGACGGATTATTGAGGAGCATGGTAGTAAGATTGCGGCTGTAATTATCGAACCGCTTTGTCAGGCTACAGCGGGCATGCGCATATACGATCCTGAATATCTGAAAAAACTGGAGGCATTGTGCCGTAAAAAGCGGATTTTGCTTATTGCAGATGAAATTGCCATGGGTTTTGGACGGACCGGGAAAATGTTCGCGTTCGAACATGCAAAAATAGACCCGGATATTGTATGCATGGGGAAAGGCTTGTCGGGCGGTTATCTCCCCATCAGCGCAACCGTGGTTAAGAATTTCATTTACGAAACCTTTCAGGATCAGCCCGATGACCATACTTTTTATCACGGCCATACGTTTGGCGGCAATCCTATTGCCGCAGCTGTTGCGCTTGAGGCCATTCGAGTCTATGAAGAGGATCAAATTATTCTACAGGCCGATCGGATGGGCAATATCCTGCGCGAACAAATGGCTGTCATCAGCAACTGTTCCCAAGTTCGGGATGTGCGGTGCCTGGGGATGATAGGCGCTGTGGAACTTGAGAATACCAACTGTGAAGATCATATATCGCCGGCGCGAATCGTTCAGGAAAAACTATTCAAACGGCGAATCCTCATTCGTCCGCTGGGTCCGGTCATATACCTGATGCCGCCTTTTATTACACCGGAAAATGTTCTCGTAGATATGGTGCATGACCTGTATCAGGCCATTCAGGAATTGGATGGCACTGTTAAAAGTTGAATGAAAGAAATGAAAGCAGCGATGGGAAACTGAATATCCATCTACGACGAATCCACTGGCTACTGGTATATCCAACCTTCAAGTAATTATTGATTCTTATTCAGCCACAAAGGCACTAAGACACAAAGAAGAGAAGAATTTCTGACAGGATTACAGGATATAAGAACTATCCAAATATCTTTAAAGTTTTGACAGGATTAACAAAATGGACAAAATGAACTCAAATAAGCCGTCAGAACATTCTTTCTAAATTCTGTTTATTTTGTTCATTCTGTCAAAACTTCTTAAATATCTTTGTGTTCTTTCCTCTTTCGCCAACCCGCTTCGCTAAGGCTATGCAGGTCAAGAGGCTTCGGCGTGACAGGTGCGATCTTCCCTGGCCGCAGGGCGGTCCCACGGGCAGGCTGTTTAAAGATTCTTAGTTCTTTCAGAATTTTGTCTTTCAGGGGCTTTTCAAGTAAGCTCTAATCATTGAAAGGATATCCCGGGCTGACTGCTTAGGATCATCAGCAGATGTGATTGCGGTAATCATCGCAATTGTTTTTACTCCTTCCGCTAAAAGATTAGGAATATGATGTTTCTTGATTCCACCCATCACAGTGAAGGGAATGGTAATAGCACGCGATATGGTCGGAATCGTTTCTATTCCCAGGAAATCACCCTGCCATGCTTTTGTTTGGGTTGAAAACAAAGGTCCGATATTGACATAAGAGGCGCCAGCCGCTTCAGCGGCTTGGGCCTGCGGAATCGAATGAATAGATGCACCGATAATCATATCGGGAGCCAGATGTCGTGCCGCGGATATTGGAAAGTCTTCCTGGCCCAGATGAACGCCGTCAGCTCCAACAGCTAAAGCGACATCAAGCCGATCGTTGATGATCAAAAGAGCATCAGATTCCTGCGTTAATCGGCGTACCTGCTCCGCGAGAGGGACGAGCTCTGATAACGCCAGGTTTTTTTCACGAAGTTGAATCAGTCTTACCCCGCCGGCAATGGCGGCCTTGATAATATCAATTGTCGTACGATTTCGCGAAAGATTTTGTGAAGTGACCAGGTATAGACCTGATTTTTGAAACCAGCTCATCATCTCTTCGTGTTTTTTTGTAAACTTCATTTTGATGATTCCAAAAGAAGCGCCGCAATTTCCAGATTGCTGAATGCGAAGTGTGGATTTATGCGCTTCGACTACATGCGCACAATGCGTCCTGATTTTCTTGATTTTTCCGCGGCGAAAACCATTAAATGCGTTTCCAGCGTTTCCTCAGGCCCTGAAATGAGTTGTGAAGGGTCGTTGTTAGCCACGGCCTTAACAAATTGATGCATAAGTCCGAAATCACCACCGCCATGGCCGCCGAGAATGCCGGCATCGATATGTTTTGTTTCAATAGTTTTCGTTGTATCTGTCAAAAAATCAAAGAGTTCGATCTTTTCACCATTGCCACTGATTTCACCGCGTGTGCCGAAAATCCGGGTTCTTCGATGCCCTGATTTAGTAAAGGCAGTCATGGTAAAAACAGCGGTTTGCCCGCTGGTAAACTCCATATTGACGACCTGATGGTCAACAACGTCATTATCGCATTCATAGACACACCGTCCGTAGGGTCCATTCCTGAGCGCTGTAGTGACACCTTCAAGCGTCAAATCCCACGTTAAGACGTTTACAGGCCAGCCAGTTGGACCAGCTTTTATGCGATTAAGGTAAATTTTTTTGGCAGAGTAGGGGCAATCCGGTTCAACGGCACAATCCAAACAGCGTGAACCTGCTCCAGCCGGTTTGTTTTCTTTGCGGAAATGCTTGAGATTGCCGAATGACGAAATTTTCACGCACCTGGAATTCATAATATACCGGATCCAATCGAGATCATGACAGGATTTAGCAAGCAGCATGGGAGAGGATAAGGCTTCATTTCGCCAGTTCCCTCTCACATAAGAATGAGCTTGATGCCAATATCCCACAGGTTCCAGGTGTTGAATACTGATAATATCGCCGACAGCGCCGGAATCCAGTATGGATTTCAGCTTCCGTGTATATGATGTATAGCGCATGACGTGACATACAGCTAAAATAATATTATTTGCGATCGCAGTCTTGGTAATCCGTCGGCAATCCACGGGATTGGTCGCCATTGGCTTTTCGAGAAGAATGTGATATCCCTTATTCGCAAAAGCAATCGCGGGTCCGACATGCATAGTATCTTGCGTGGCAATCAGAACTGCATCAGCAAAACGTTTTTTCCTGGCCATATCCGTCCAGGTAGTAAACACGTTTTCTGCGGGAATTTGATGTGTTGCAACCATACGTTCTCGATAAAAATCGCGTGGTTCAGCCACACCAACAACCTGTGCCTGCTTGGGATAATTAGCGGCATAGGTTGCATACCCGCTTCCACGGCCGCCTGCTCCGACAATAATCAGTTTAATGGGTTTCATTTTGTCAACTCTTCTGTTTCTAAATGAATTAAATACTTACTAATAACGCATAACGTTGTCAAGCTGGAAATGGGCAGGGTAGGGGAAGTATATACTTCATTGTTTTTTTTTCTTTGAATTTCATGACAACTCATGGTAACTACTCAGGCACAAAGTGACAAAGGCATATAGGCACAAAGTGCCTAAAGCGAGCTGAATTTTTACTTACAACTTATAACTTTAAACTTTTAACTTCTTCATGTAAGCCGTATATTATTTTTGAAGCGTTTCATGCTAATAAAAGGTCATTTCTCTTGAGATTTCTTTACTTTGTGCCTTTGGCACTCCCTGTCCGACTCCGAGCGTCGGCTCGGGCAGGCTGTGCCTTTGTGCCTATCTGAGCAGTTACATGATTATTAAGACAAGAGTTTATCCTCGCGCAGGGTTGGTCGGAAATCCGTCTGACGGATATTTCGGAAAGACCATTTCATTTGCGTTCAGCAATTTTCATGCAGAAGTAATTCTATACGAATCATCTAAGCTGGAAATCCTGCCCAACACCCGCGATCATTTACGGTTTGAAAGCATCTGTCAGTTGGTTGAAGATGTTCATCTGTTCGGTTATTATGGCGGCATTCGTCTGTTGAAGGCCACGGTTAAACAGTTTTACGATTATTGCCGGGAAAATCATATAACGCTTGATAATCGTAATTTCACCATCCAGTATCACACGAATATCCCATCACAGGTTGGGCTGGCGGGATCAAGCGCTATTATTACTGCTTGTCTTCACGCCTTGATGGAATTTTATGGTGTAAGTATAGCCAAACCTATTCAAGCCAACTTGATTCTTTCTGTGGAAAAGAAAGAACTGGGTATTTCGGCTGGCCTTCAGGATCGCGTGGTTCAGGTCTATGGAGGACTGGTTTACATGAATTTTGAAAAAACATTTTTTGAAAATCAGGGGTATGGGCAATATGAGGAACTTGATCCTAAGCTCCTGCCTTCGCTTTATCTTGCCTATCATGATGATCTTTCCGAAGGATCTGAAGTGTTTCACAATGATATTCGAAACCGTTTTGAACGACAGGATTCAGATGTCATCTCTGCCGTCCAGTTCTGGATTCAACTGACAGATCAGGTTCGAGAATGCCTGTTGAAAAAAGAGGTCGAAAAACTCGGGGAACTGATAAATAAGAATTTCGATATGCGCCGGAAAATTTATAAAATCAGTCATCAGAATATCACAATGATTGAAACTGCCCGATCTGTTGGTGCCAGCGCGAAGTTCTCAGGTTCCGGAGGCGCCATCGTCGGCACTTATCAGGATGAATCCATGTATCGAAATCTGGTCAGTGCGCTCGAGGCCAGGCAAATAAAAGTCATTCAACCTCTCATTCAATACCCGGAGAAAAAATAATATGATTCGTAAAGCTGTTATCCCTGCTGCCGGATTCGGCACCCGGTTTCTGCCCGCATCGAAATCTCAGCCAAAGGAAATGCTTCCAATTGTTGATACGCCCACCATTCAGTATGTGGTTGAGGAAGCTGTTGATTCCGGGATAACAGATATTCTCCTGATTATTGGGAGGGGAAAACGTGCCATTGAAGAGCATTTCGACCGGAATTTAGACATGGAAGCCGAGTTAGAAGCGAAAGGCAAACACAAAGAACTTGAAGTCATTCGGCGTATATCGGAGATGGCAGAGGTTCATTTTATATGGCAGAAAGAATTGAATGGCCTCGGCGATGCTGTCTCCTATGCAAAATGCCATGTCGGGAATGAGCCGTTTGCGCTATTGCTGGGAGATACATTAATTGAATCGGCGACACCGGTAACGCGGCAGTTAATTAAGGTTTATGAACGTTACCAGGAATCAGTAGTGGCGCTGGAACAGGTGGATTCCATAAAAGTCAGCCGTTACGGTATTATGGAGGGTAATCCCATTTCGCAGGATTTGTTCCTGGTTACGGATTTCATTGAAAAACCGGATGTCAATGAAGCTCCATCTGATCTGGCAATCGCTGGACGGTATATTTTCACGCCTGACATCTTCGATTGTATCAAGAAAATTGAGGCTGGAAAAAACAACGAGATTCAACTTACCGATGCTATGCGACTCATGGTTAAAACCCGTGCCATGTACGGTCTGAAATTTCGGGGGAAACGTTACGACATTGGTAATAAACTCGATTTTATCAAGACAAATATTATTTACGGCCTTAAGAGAGCCGATATGCGGAAAGATCTTCAAATTTTTATCAAAGATATTACTAAGACATTTTAAGCGTTCAATTGTACAGGAATTCCTTTTTTTTTGGACGCAGATAAACGCAGGTTATGGAAATTGATGTAGGCTTGGGAAACTGCCGGAGTGGGGGAGTTGATTGGATCACGGATGCTCAACTGTAGCAGTAATTGAAATGCCTCCGCGAGAATTAAACCTACCTGTAACACGAGCGCGCCGCGGGTTGCACGCACTGATAAGATCGTCAAGAATCCTGTTTACAACTTCCTCGTGAAATGTGCCATGATTGCGGAAGGAAAATAAATAAAGCTTAAGCGATTTGCTCTCAACACACCATTGATCAGGAATATATTCAATAACAATGGCGCCGAAGTCCGGCTGATGGGTAATTGGACAAAGAGATGTAAATTCAGGGCATTCCAAATGAATCCAGTAATCACGGGCTGGATAGGCGTTCTTGAATGTTTCCAGCTTGGCTTTGTCTGGAGAATCCGGATAGCAGGTCTCGTTTTGCCCCAACAAAGTTAATCCCTTGTGCTGTAACTTATCACGCCGTTTTTGCTTTGGCTTTGCCATGATAAAAAACTTTCATATATACACAGTAGCATCCCACAGGATGCTCAGGCTGTAGGCTATTAGGAAAATCAATATTTTTCAGGCCAATTTACAAAACTATATTTTCAGTTTTTAAAAGCCGTGTTTTCCGTGTTTCACCTTACAGCCTATCGCGTCGCCCGGCAGTTGCCGGGCAAGCGACCACTTGGCGGCTCTGCCGCCGACGTGGCAGTCTAAAACACTACAGTCTCGGCGTCCCTATGGGACGCCAGTGAAACTGTATGGAGAATATCATGTACTCTATAGGCGTGCAATGTTTTTTGAGATGCGCCCAGCTACGTTCTCTCTACATTTCCCAGTGTTGCACTGACATCAATCAGGAGCATAATAAACCCTTCAGTGCCATTTGGCATAAATATAGGAAAGCACTTCGTTCAGGATGACAAGCGCTGTTGTCAGAGAGTGCAGATAGCCCGTGAAAAGATACGGGAACATTAAATATCAAGGATAATCCGGCTGATTCAACCCATTGAAAGCTGGCTATGAGCCATTTTTTTTCGATATACCGACGGCGCTATCCCAATGATAGTCTTAAATGAACGACTGAAGGCATAGATATTGTCAAACCCAAGCCGATCGGCGATCTGCGAGAGGTTGACGTTGGTGGATTGCATAATCTGACAGGCGTGGTAAATGCGTAGCCGTCGAATGGTGTAGCCCAGGCTGTAGCCTTCCATTTTTTTAAACACTGTTGCCACACGGCTTTCGGACAGATGAATATACCGGGCAATGTCCCGGATGTGAATGGGATCTTCGATATGTTCGGCAATATAGGTCTCGATCCGTTCAACAAGTTCATAATCAGACTGTAATGCGTGAAGTGGCGGACTCGGAGTCGCGACATTAGTTTCTGTACCGTAACTATCGACCAAGTTCATTAACAGTAACCACAACAATGTTGAAATCTGATTGGTAATTATCGGTGCAAAACGGTCTGGTCGC
>CAZBGF010000057.1:0-8110 GCA_964491255.1 uncultured Verrucomicrobiota bacterium | reverse complement strand
GAAAGATGGTAAAATGCTTTATATTGCTACGCGGTTTATTCATTTGGACAAGGCGAAGAGCTATCGCGATAAAGGTGTTATTCCTGATATTATTGTTTCGGCGGCCAGCAGTACTCCGCCTGTTGAGGGTATTGACTTAAAGGAAGATTTCGCTCTGTTTTCCGGATTATCGGAAGAAGAAAAACAGGATCGCGGTTTGATTATTCGTGTGAACGGAGATGTTGTTCTTCGTCGGGCAGTGGATCTTTTACTTGGTATTCAAGCATTGGATATTCAGGTTCGTTGAAAATTCCACGTATAGTTTCGGTGTCGCGTTCCGGGCGTATTGACCAGCGTCTCATCAGAGAGGCAGTGGCTGTTTTACGCAAGGGGTCGTTAATCGTTTTCCCGACTGATACGGTTTACGGTCTTGCAGCGGATCCACGTGAGGCTGGAGCGGAAAAGCGTCTTGATTTAGCCAAACACCGGGCCCATAGTAAGCCAGTCACTCTGTTAGCGTCCGATAGCTTCCAGATTGAACAAGCGGGAGCTGAATTAGGTGAAGTTGAACTGGAACTGTCACGGAGATATTGGCCAGGAGCTCTGACGCTTGTTCTGCCTGTAGATTTGCCTGGCCGACACGCGGCGCGGGCAGGCATCGTGAATAAGAGGCAGGATGCAGGACACGCGTTATCATTTGAAGGATTCCGGATTCCGGATCATCCGGTAGCCTTAGCCATATTAAGGATGGCGGGGATTCCCTTGCGTGTAACCAGCGCCAATCTGAGCGGGGATCCGCCGGCGCTTACAGCGGAAAGCGCTGTGAAGTCGCTTGGAGATTCAATCGAGTTTGTTCTTGATGCAGGGCATGTTCACGGCGGTGTACCAAGCACTGTTGTTAGACTGACTGATGCCGCTTTTGAAGTGTTGAGAGAGGGTGCTATTCCAGCAAGTGAAATTGCTGACATCTGCAGAGAAAAGGGACTGAATATACACGGAAAATGCAATGAAAAATGAAAAAGTTAAAAAATCTCCTTTAAATGAAGATTCTTCGCTGCAGAAAAAAATCGCAAATCGGCAATCCCATTCGCGATGCGTTCTTTTTGTTTGCACGGGCAATATGTGTAGAAGTCCAATGGCTGAATATCTATTGAGGCATCATTTGGGTGCGGATTCGCTTTGGACAGTGTGTTCAGCTGGACTCTTTGCCGTAAATGGAGCATCGGTCAGCCCGCCGGCAATTGAGGTTATGAATGAAAAAGGCATTGATTTGTCAGGGCACCGGACTCGGTGCCTGACGCAAGAGATTGTTGATTCCGCAACTGTGATTGTCGTCATGAGCACTTCTCATGTTCGAGAAATGAAATCACGTTTCCATGAAGCACAGGATAAAGTATTTCTTTTGAAATCATTTAGTAATCATTCCTTTGGTGAAAATGTCCGTGACCCTATAGGGTCATCCGTGTATATTTACAGAATGATTCGTGACGAAATTGACAACATTCTGTTGGATTTGATTCTATACTTGAAATCCCTTTAGACGCATATAGAATATGTATCGCAAACGCAACTACTCATGCAGGGACAAAGGCACAGAGTTAAGAAATCTGAAGAGAATGGGTTGCTTAGTAAGAGGTAACGGAGTATGAGTGTATCGGGATGCTGAATAGGTTCATGCCATAGCATAGGCAGACCCCGCAGGCAGGGAACTGCACAGCATTCTGAATACCTGAGTAAACATCTGTTATGTTCTGCATTCGGATCGTATTCCTACGACTTTGTGCCTCTGCCTGCAAAGCCGTAGCCCTGAGCAATGTCGAAGGGGCGAAGGCTGGGTGCCTTTGTGCCTGAGTATTTAACATTTAGAGAGAGTGGATTTATCATGAAAATTGCGATTAGTTCTGATCATGGCGGTTTCGACATGAAAGAGGACCTGAAGAAGTTTTTACAAACGCGTCAGGTCGATGTAGAAGATATGGGTTGCTTCAACAAGGAATCTGTGGATTACCCGGATTATGCAGCCGCAGTGGCTTTGAAAGTATCTGAGGGCATGGTAGACCAGGGCATTGTCATATGCACGACAGGCATTGGAATGAGTATCGTGGCAAATAAATTTCCGCGGGTCCGGGCGGCTCTGTGTATGACTCCACGTATGGCCATGATGGCGCGTTCGCATAATAATGCCAATGTTCTGGCTATGGGAGGGGGGTTGCTAAGCACTGATGAAGCCAGGGAAATCTTGACAGAGTGGCTCCAGTCGGATTTTGACAAAAGCCCGCGTCATAAACGACGCACGAAAAAAGTCCATGGTTATTCCCTTAACACGGTGGAGCCGATTGATGTATACGACACCGATCCTGAAATGTATTCGGTCCTGAAAAATGAGGATAAGCGGCAAAGCGAAAACCTTATTTTGATTGCTTCTGAAAATTGTGTCAGCCGGGCAATTCGCGAAGTTACAGGTTCACGATTGACTGACAAATATGCCGAAGGTTATCCGGGCAAACGGTGGTATAACGGATGCAAATTCGTGGATGAGGCAGAACGACTTGCCATTGACCGCGCAAAGGAACTTTTCGGCGATGCGCATGTCAATGTTCAGCCCCATTGCGGCAGTTCGGCGAATTTTGCCGTTTACTTTGCAGTCCTTCAGCCTGGTGACCGTATTTTGTCCATGGATTGCTCGCATGGCGGCCATTTAACACATGGCGTGAAAGCAAATTTGTCAGGGAAGCTATTTGACTTCGTGCATTATGGCGTAAACCGGGAAACCGAACAGATCGACTATAACGAGGTGTCGCAATTGGCGGAAAAATGTAGGCCAAAACTGATTATTGCCGGCGCGAGTGCATATTCACGAATAATTGATTTTAAGAAATTTCGAAAGATTGCTGACAATGTATCAGCCTATCTCATGGTTGACATGGCGCACATTGCCGGCCTGGTGGCAGCAGGCTGTCATCCCAATCCTGTCCCTTACGCGGAGTTTGTAACCAGCACAACCCACAAGACATTACGAGGACCGCGCGGTGGTATAATCCTGTGTGATAAACGGTTTGCCGAGGATATTGACCGGATGGTTTTCCCCGGTCTTCAAGGAGGTCCCTTGATGCATATAATTGCGGCTAAAGCTGTTTGTTTAGGTCAGGCGCTTCAACCTTCCTTCAAGGAATACCAGGAACAAATCGTTCGCAATGCCCAGACACTTTCCGAAGCACTGAAGAATGAAGGATTCAGAATTGTGTCTGGCGGAACAGATAATCATCTTATGCTGATAGATCTTTCACCTATGAGCATGACCGGAAAGGACGCGTCTATCGCACTTGATAAGGCTGGTATTATAGTAAATAAAAACTTGATTCCATTCGACAAGAAAAGCCCGTTTATTACATCCGGAATCCGGATTGGAACGCCTATTGTCACGACTCGCGGTATGCAGGCGCCTGAAATGAAACAGATTGCCGAATGGATTGCGTATGCTATACGCAATATGAAGAAAAACAAGGTGCTCACTGATCTTCGCAAACAGGTCACTGCCTTTACAAAACGCTTTCCCTTGCCGTAAATTCGGGGTCTTTTGCGGAATTTTGACATTTATTCGTCACGAGTGAATTCAGAAGAATGGCACAGATGAACACGACCTGGTATCCAAATGAGGTTTCACGCCGCCGGTTTTTGGCATGTATTGGCACAGGATTGGCAGGGTGCGCTTTAGCTAATACCATGATACCGGGCACGGTTAAGTATTCTGAATTGCATGAAGCATCGTTTTATGAAAAATTGGATGGCGGAAAAATTCGATGCACTCTCTGTCCGAGACAATGCGTTGTTAGTGATGGACAGCGCGGATATTGCCGAGTACGGGAAAATAGGGATGGCCGTTATTACACACTCGTTTATGGCCGGCCCTGTGTAACGCACCTGGACCCCATTGAAAAAAAGCCTTTCTTTCATGTTTATCCCGGCAGTAAATCGTTTTCCCTGGCGACAGTGGGCTGTAACATGGAATGTAAATTCTGTCAAAACTGGGATATTTCGCAAGCCAGTCCGGATAGTATTCCCGTTCCAACTTATCGATCACCGGCCAACATTGCCAGTCTGGCCAGGAAGGCCAATGCTCGAACGATCGCATACACTTATACGGAACCCATAGTATTTCACGAGTATGTGGTTGACTGCGCAAAAGCCGGTCTTGATCAGGGTATAGAAAGCGTCATGGTCAGTGCAGGATTGATTTCAGGCAGTGCGCTAAAGGCACTGTTTCCTGTCTTAAAAGCCATTAAAATTGATCTTAAAGCCTTTAGTCAATCATTTTACACTAATATCTGCAGCAGCTTTCTTCAACCTGTGCTTGACACCTTAAAACGCCTGGCCGACTCTGGAGTATGGTATGAAATTGTGGTGCTCATTATTCCGACACTCAACGACAGTGACGACGAAATAAAACGGATGACAGATTGGATTATCAGGGAACTGGGACCGGATGTTCCAATCCATTTTTCCCGATATCATCCGACATACAAAATGCGCAATATTCCGCCTACACCGGCGAAGACATTGGATCGAGTTCGAAAAATTGCATTAGAGCAGGGTTGTCATTTCGTTTATATAGGGAATGTTCCCGGCGCTGAGGGCCAGGAAACACGATGTCCTTATTGCAATGCAGTGCTCATCCGACGATACGGATACCGGATTCTTGATAATTCAATTATCAAAGGCCTATGTAAGTTTTGCGATAAACCTGTTCCAGGTGTTTGGGGATAAGGAAGAGCAGATGAAAGTCCAATGTCCAACCAGTCTACACCAAGGTTACGGCCCGACAGGCAAGTAACTCCCAACCCGCTTGCCCGTCCACAGCGATGCAGTGCTTCGGATGGACAACGCTGCCAGCCCGAAATGCTTCGCATATGCGATGCAGGTATCCAACCGATCCAGAGAAATCTTCACTTGGAAATTGGACATTCCTTGTTGGGTATTGGGTGTTCAATTTTCCGCCGGATGGTTAACATGCCTTGGCGGTTTTAGCCTGTTCAACTATTTTAGCGAAACCGTCAGGATCGTTAATTGCAATTTCTGACAGCATTTTCCGGTTCAGCAAAATATCGGCCTTTACAAGGCCTTCAATAAACCGGCTGTAGCTAATGTCATTGATGCGGCAGGCGGAAGAAAGACGCGTAATCCAAAGTCTTCGGTAATCACGTTTTTTCTGTTTGCGATGAATGGTGGCTAACATCATCGCACGGTCAACGGCTTCGGTAGCCTGAGAAAATAATTTACTTCGCGCTCCCCTGAATCCCTTAGCCAATTTCAAGACACGCTTTCGTCTTCGGCGCGAAGCTGGAGCATTTGTAGCTCTTGGCATGATAATCCTCCTATTGAAAATCGTTTATCCGACCCAAATGAATTAGTAGGACGCAAATTTTCGCAGATAATTATCCCGCATGCGGAATCTTAATAATCTGCGTTCATCTGCGTTCAAAAAAAATTCTATAGTATCGAGTTAAAATAAATCTCTGAGACGTTTCTCATTCGATTTAGATGTAATCCTTCCCTTGCGTAAATTACGCTTGCGTTTTGATGACTTAGAAGTTAAAAGATGACCTCGTCCGGCACCGACGTGTTTCAGCTTGCCGGAAGCTGTTTTGCGAAATCTTTTTGTCAGAGCTTTTTTTGTTTTTCTTTTTGGCATATCACTATATTTCTTAATCTTGCTACTACGATACAAAATGAATTTTTATTATATTATCTCAATCAAGTCCAGCTTTTTTTAAAGAATTCTCCTGAGCCTGGATTGCGGTTATAGCAACAACATAGACTATATCTTCGACGCTGCACCCGCGAGACAGATCATTGACAGGCTTACGGAACCCATAACAAATAGGACCAAGAGCAATTGCGCCTGCTTCGCGTTGTACAGCCTTGTAAGCAATGTTACCTGAATTCAAATCCGGAAAAATGAATACGTTAACATGGCCTGCGACTTTACTGTCGGGAAGTTTCAGGCGTGCCACCTGTTCATCGAAAGCCGCATCATACTGGACAGGTCCTTCAATCGGGATGTCAGGAGCCATCTTTTTCACCAGCTTGGTCGCCTTCCGTATCTTTTCGACTGATGAGCCCTTTCCCGATTTGCCAGTCGAATACGATAACATAGCAACTACAGGTTTTATATTAAAACTCCTTGCTATGCAAGCACTGTTTATAGCGATAGCCGCGAGTTGTTCTTCATCAGGGTCTTCGATAATCGCACAATCGCCATAGAAAAAAGCTTTGGATCCTTTAAGCATAAGAAATACACTCGAAATAAAACGTGTTGTTGGTGACGTGCCAATGATTTGCAATGCGGGGCGAAGTGTGTCAGCCGTTGAATGCGCCGCGCCGGAAACCAAACCGTCGGCGTCATCGACAGCTACCATCATTGTGCCATAGTAGACCGGATCGCGGACCAAATCACGCGCTTGATGGATACCCACATCGCGATGCTTACGCAGTTCGTATAATTTTTCAGCATACGTGTCTACATTTCCTGTCATAGGGTTTTTCAAGTCTATTCCCTGGAGTGAGACACCAATTTTTTTGGCCTTTTGTTGAATAACATCGATTTCCCCAAGTAACGTGATGTCAGCAATATTACTCTGTTTGATCTGCGCCGCGGCTGTCAATACTCTTTCATCTGTACCTTCAGGAAGTACAATGCGCATGGTTTTTCTCTTGGCACGTTGCACTATGTCATCGAGATAAGCGACTGGAGTTTTTTCGCGAACAACTGTTATGCCGGATAAATCATAAATTCGTTCGCAGTCACAGTAGTTTTCGGCCAATGTTTTTGCTGCATCGATTTTTTTAATGTCATTCAGCCGAATATTAACCTCCATGGTATCCACAATAGACGCAGTAGTGAATGTGTCGTTTTTGGTAAGAACTACGGGGAAATGCATATCACCCATGCCGCAGATCAGCTTGATCACGATATCGTCCGGCCGGATATTTCCAGTGAGGACAACGCCTGCCAATGACGGCCAGCTCTCTGAAATATCCGAGCACGCGACAGTGACAAGGACGTCGTCCCTGTCACCGGGAGTGATAACAAGTGCCTCATCGTTAAGATAAGTTAATACATTGCTCGGTCTCATTGCAGCCACGATCATTTTATGCGCGAGGTTATTCATATTTCCATCGATAATTATTTCTCCGTCTATTGCTTCAGTAACATCACGCATTGATACAGCGCCTAATACAGGCAATGAAGGAATTACTCCGATAACGTCAATCTTGTGTTTATTGAATTGCTTTCGCACCTGTCCATCGAACTGTTTAAACGTATCCTGCTGTACTCTATTGATCACCACGCCTATCACAGTACATCGCGCTGTCTCGTAAGCTTCCTTGGCATGGACTGTTTGGTAAGTTATTTCTTCTATCGACTTGGCTCCAGCACCGCTGATAAGAAGCAGTACTTTAGCATGAAGACGTTCGGCGATAGATATATTCAAATCTGTCTGGACTGAGCTCATTGATGCCATGTCAGCCCCTTCGATCACGATCGTCTCGCGGCTGGCTGCAATCTTTTCGTGAGCAGCGGCTATGATGTCAAGCACCTGCTTTTCTTTTCCCGCCAGCATATGCTTTTCAACGTCTTGAATTGAAGTCGGACATAAATTTTGTCCGTCGGATTCAAGTCCAAAGACACCAGAAATCAAACTGGTATCCTCGCATATCATGCTTCCTTTACGATATTGCTGTCCAACAGGTTTTATATATCCAACGTTTGGCACAGTTTTTTTTAAACTTGAAATGAGACTCAGGCAAAAGGTTGTTTTACCGGTTTTACTGCCTATCGGAGCTACGAAAATTGTTCTTGGCATTGATCCTTCCTCCAGTGGATACTTATTTCGTTCAAGAATCCCAATAAATTAATAGGACGCAGATTTTCGCAGATACACTCAGATAATTAAAACCTTGATAATCTGCGTCCATCTGCGTCCAAAAAAAATCCTATACGATCAAATTAAAATGATTTCCAGATTAATCATTATCGATCGATAATTCAAGAACAAATAATTCTATTTTTCATCAGCGGCACTGTCAAGAAAAGTGTGTACTTTTAGATAGAAGCGGATCGCCGATAGAT
>CAZBGF010000056.1:0-8217 GCA_964491255.1 uncultured Verrucomicrobiota bacterium | reverse complement strand
GGCAGGCAGATGAATAGATCAGGTTGAGTATTATGGAAAAATATATTTTACTCATTATAGGCGCTGTTCTCGTTAACAACTTTGTGCTTACAAGGTTTCTGGGCATCTGTCCGTTTCTGGGCGTTTCAAAAAATCTACCGACCGCGATAGGCATGAGCGTGGCAGTGATTTTCATCATGACATGCGCTTCTGCGGCAACATGGCTGGTCTCCCATTTTTTACTCGATCCTACCGGCCTTTTCCATATTGATCTGACTTATCTTCAAACGATTGTTTTTATCCTGGTGGTTGCCGCGTTTGTGCAATTCGTCGAAATGGTGATAAAAAAAATCAGTCCATGGCTATATCAATCACTGGGCATCTTTCTTCCTCTGATTACGACCAATTGCGCTGTTCTGGGCGTAGCAGTATTGAATATTCAGAAAAACCGTAATTTTTTTGAAGCATTGGTCTTTGGATTTGGAGCATCAGTAGGATTCGCTTTAGCACTTATTATCTTTACAGGCCTGCGAGAAAAAATCAGCCGTGCGAATCCTCCGAAAGCGTTTCAGGGAACCGCGATTGCTTTGGTAACAGCTGGATTGTTAAGTCTCGCTTTTATGGGATTTGCAGCTTTAATCAAAATGTGAGGAACTGAAAATGACAGGCCAGGAAATTCTTTATTCCGCATCGGTCGTAGGCGGGATCGGTCTGATTTGCGGCATTATTCTCAGCCTGGCATCCCGTTTTTTCGGGGTCAAGGAAGACCCGCGAATTGAGGATATTCTTAATCTTCTGCCGGGTGCAAATTGTGGAGCATGCGGGTTTGCCGGATGCCTGGATTATGCCAGGGTTATTGTGGAAAACAATGAAAAAACGAATTTATGCAAACCTGGCGGAGCCCAAACCGTTCAAAAAATTGCAGATTACATGGGCGTTAAAGCTGATATTGAAGAACGCAAGGTTGCCATTGTGCTATGCGGCGGAGGCAATTCCGTGGCGAAATGCAAATTCATATATAATGGAATCGCAGACTGCGCGGCATCGGCGCTGGTAAATGGAGGCCATAAGGCATGCACTTACGGATGCCTTGGGCTCGGCACATGCGCGCGGGTCTGTCCTGTGCAGGCTATTGAAATCACCAAAGACAGCCTGGCAAGAGTACATCAGGAAATTTGTATCGGTTGCGGCCTTTGTGTATCCGCTTGTCCACGCCACTTGATAAAACTGGTTCCTGCAAGCAGAACGATCCATGTCTTGTGCAGTTCACGTGATCGTGGACCCGCGGTTAAAAAAGTCTGCTCTGTCGGATGTATCGGCTGTACGCTATGCACGAAAATGACCGATGCAATCAAAATGGATGGCGCACTGGCTGTTGTTGATTATAACCAGTCGCTTGAAGATGAAGCGGTAATCGCCAAATGTCCTCAACATACAATTATAAAACGATCATAACTGCTCAGGCATAAAGTGACTAAAATGAGCTAAAGTTTCCCCTGTCCGTCCGGCAAAGCCGGACTCCATGGGCAGGCATCCGTGTGAGTCCGTGACTAAAAAGATGGAACCGCTAACATGAAAACACAAAACGCACTCTTTTCTGCGCAGGGCAGCGTTCATCTGGATTATCACAAGCAAACAACCGCCGCTCTACCTGTCGAAACACTGCCTCTGCCAGCAAAACTGGTCGTATCAATGAGTCAGCATCTGGGTGCACCGGCAAAACCAATTGTTAAAAAGGGAGACCTTGTGGCGAGAGGCCAGCTTGTCGGTGAACCCTCCGGCTTTTTGTCAGCGGCAATTCATTCACCTACTTCCGGAAAAGTCATTGCTGTTGGGGATAAGCCGACATTGTCAGGACAGCTTGTACCAGCCATTGATATTGAGCCGGATGGCGAAGACAGATGGGACATTGACGTAAAGTCATGCCCTGACTGGCAGACATTAGACAGCAAAACACTGCTCGAACGAGTCGCGGAAGCAGGTATTGTCGGAATGGGCGGTGCAGGATTTCCGTCTCATGTCAAGCTGTCGCCGCCGCCGGAGAAACAGATTGATATTTTCATTATCAATGGAGCTGAATGTGAGCCTTATCTGACGGCTGATCATCGTTTGATGGTCGAGTATGCCGGCCAGGTATGGAAAGGAGCGGAAATCATCCGGAAGATACTGGGAGCTCATGCTGTGCGAGTGGCTATCGAAGATAATAAACCTGATGCTATCAAGGCAATGACTCGGGTTATGAACGGCACGGACACTGAACTCGTGATTTTGAAAACGCAGTATCCACAGGGAGCAGAAAAGCAGTTGATTTATGCTGTTACTGGAAGAGAAATTCCTTCAGGTGGTTTACCCATGGATGTGAGTGTATTGGTTCAAAATGCCGGGACCTGCGCGGCAATTTACCAGGCGGTTGTGGAAGGGCATCCATTGATCGAACGGATTATGACTGTAACCGGGGATTTACTGAAAACTCCGAAAAACCTGCGTGTCCGGGTAGGCGCTCAGTTCTCCGATCTAATCGAATTCTGCGGTGGACTTTCAGACATGCATGGAAAAATAATCTGCGGAGGGCCAATGATGGGCATTGCTCAGCATTCGCTGGAAACCGCGGTGACAAAGACAACATCTGGAATTGTGTTTATGCCTGTCAGCCAGGTACAACAATTTGCTTCCATGCCATGCATCAGTTGCGGCCGGTGTATTCCTGCGTGTCCCATGGGTCTGATGCCATGCATGCTCAGCGAGTTGATTGAGTCCGAGGACTATGACAATGCTGAATCTGAAAATGTTCTCGACTGCATTGAATGCGGGTCCTGCGCTTACGAGTGCCCTGCGCATCGTCCGCTGGTTCAGCATATACGGAAGGCTAAGGCGGAAATCACTGCGCGCAGACGTGAGCGGGAGTTGAAAGAAAAAGTGTCTATTCAGGCACAAAGTGACAAAGGCACATAGGCACAAAGGGGCAAGGAAAGGAATAATAAAAACATATAGGGATCTGCTTATTCAGCAAAAAGCTATGGTTCTGGTTATGAAAATCCATCAGATATCGAAGGCATTTTCCAGGGATGAGACCTATGGTTTGACCGCCCAGATGAGACGTTGTGCTATTTCAATCCCCAGCAATATAGCAGAGAAAGAGATCGAATGATCAGCAGTGTGACTAAAAAGTTAAGTAATAAATAGTTTCATGAACCTTGCGGCTTTGTGCCCCTGGCCGACCCGAGTCGTCTCGGGCAGGCGGGCAGGCTTAGTGGCTGAACAGTTGCAAGATTTCGGGAGAAAAACAATGGCGGAAAATCAACAGATGTGGATAGTGAGTTCTTCACCCCATGCACATTCAGGCGATACAGTGCGGAAGATCATGCTATCAGTGATTCTTTCATTATTGCCGGCCTTTGCAGCATCGGTGTGGTTTTTCGGATGGAATGCGGTGCGCCTGGTAACCGCCTGTACAATTACCTGCGTAATATCAGAGGCTATTGTCCGGAAAATGATGAAGCGCGATCTGGGCATCACCGATCTCAGCGCAGTAGTAACCGGTATACTCCTGGCTTATAACCTGCCTCCGACCATCCCTACCTGGATGGCTGTCATCGGTTCAATAGTCGCCATTGTGCTGGCCAAGCAGATATTCGGCGGAATAGGTTACAATGTTTTTAATCCAGCGCTTATGGGACGCATCTTTCTACTGATCGCGTTTCCCGTTCAAATGACAACATGGTCCAAATGGCATATTCCGTATCCGGCTGAAGGCATAGATGCCGTGACGACTGCCTCACCGCTGGGGCTGGTGAAAACCACTTTGCAAATGGGCGGGACTATGCCTTTTACATTTGACAGAGTTACGGCATGGCAATTTTTCCTTGGAAACATGAACGGATCGATTGGTGAAGTATCTGCGCTGGCTCTGCTGATCGGCGCGATTTTTCTTCTATGGCGCCGATGTATCACATGGCGCATTCCAGTATTTTATATAGGCACAGTAGCGGTCTTTTCCGGCATCCTATGGTTTACAAACCCGTCTCAAAACCTGAATCCACTGTTTAACGTACTGTCAGGCGGACTTCTCCTGGGCGCTTTTTTCATGGCCACTGACATGGTAACCACACCGGTTACCAAGACCGGCATGATAGTTTTTGGAATCGGGTGTGGTATTCTGACAATGGTAATTCGTAAATGGGGTGGATATCCGGAAGGCGTCAGTTTTGCTATCGTACTCATGAACGCTGTGACACCACTGATTAACCGGGCCACACGGCCTCGGGTGTTCGGGCACAAGAAAAGGTAACGGAGTGTCGGAGTGTGGGAGTATCGGAAACAAGTTATAACTTATCATTGAGCTTACGAGACATGAACGGGGGAATTGCGAGGAAACGACATGAAAAATATATTACAAATGATAGCCGTGTTGGGTGCAATTTGTGTGCTGGCAGGTGGACTGTTGGCCACAATCAACCAAATAACAAAAAAACCAATTGAGCAATCTCTGCGCACTGAAAAAATGCAGGCTATGAAAAAAGTCCTGCCTCCATATGATAACGACCCTATGACATGTATCTGCGTTGTGAAGGACAATGGTAAAAGCTGGACAAATTATGTTGCACGAAAGAACGGACAGTTTGTCGGGGCTGCATTTGAATCATCCTCTGACCAGGGATATAGCGGAACCATCCGAATACTGGTTGGCGTTACACCGAGCAATACGGTTCAGGGCCTTGAAATTCTCCAGCAGGCGGAAACGCCTGGCCTTGGCGCCAGAATTACTGAACCAGCTTTTCTTGATCAATTTAAAGAAAAAAACATCGAGACAACCAAGTGGAAAGTTAAAAAAGACGGTGGTGATATTGACGCTATTACGGGCGCCACCATTTCTCCACGTGCAGTACTGGACGCGTTGCAAGCCGGTTTAAATGTTTTTGAAAAACACAAGAAAGAAATTGCAACAACAACGGCAAAAACAGTAAAGTAAAATAAAAGTTTGAATTAGGTCCGACGTACGTCGGACAACTGTGTAGCGGCTCGGCGAGGACCCGCCGTCGCCAAGGCTATGGCGGGCAGGCAGCCTCGCTCCACCTTTGATTTGTAGGGCAAAGCCTCAGACTGAGCCGTCGTATGTAACTTTGAAATTCTTAAGTATTATGAAATTTCAACGTGAATTGATTAAAGGTTTATGGGAACAGAACCCCATATTTCGATTACTTCTTGGCATGTGCCCTACTCTGGCAGTCAGCACCGCTGTAATCAACGGCATCGGGATGGGAGTTGCCACCATGTTCGTACTTGTCTGTTCCAATATCGCTATTTCAGCGGTGCAGCATATAGTTCCATCAAAGGTGAGGATTCCGTGCTTTATCGTCATCATTGCCACGTTTGTCACAGTGGTTGACTTGCTGATGAATGCGTTTGCTCATGACCTGCATAAAAGCCTGGGTATTTTTATCCCCTTGATTGTGGTGAACTGCATTATTCTTGGCCGGGCGGAAGCGTTCGCATCCAAAAACTCCGTCTGGCATTCAATTGCGGACGGGATCGGCATGGGTCTTGGATTCATTCTGGGACTGACTATTCTATCTGCGATAAGAGAGATTGCAGGTAATGCCACTCTGATGGGGTATTCCGTTGGCCATTTCCAGGCCATGCTCGTAATGATTTTACCGCCCGGCGGATTTCTGGTGCTGGGTTGCCTGCTGGGCCTGATGAATCACATTCAAAATGCCATTTCCAGGCGCCGCGGAACGTCCTTTACGCCGCCGCCCACATTGGATTGCCGTCATTGTATTATGTTGTGCAATTTTAATGACGCAAAAACACACTGATGTCCATCAACGGATTCGTAACGAATCCGTCTTCTCAGTTGAACACAATCATCATGTCACGGAAGAATCAGCCATTATGGTTAACTGGAAGCGTAATTTAGCGGTTATCGGTCTATCACAGTTTCTGTCCATCATGGGGTTTTCCTTTGCCATGCCATTTGCCCCATACTACATCCAGGAACTGGGAGTACACGATCCGGTCAAACTTAAAATGTGGATAGCTGTCTTTGCTGCGGCCACGCCGCTGTCATTAGCTATTTTTTCCCCTGTATGGGGCGCTGCCGCAGACCGGTATGGCCGAAGGCCTATGCTTCTCAGGGCATATTTCGGGTCTGCAGTGCTCCTCACTCTGATGGGTACAGTCAAAACTGTTGAAGCGCTTGTTGGGCTCAGGCTTCTCCAGGGAGCGATTACCGGAACCATGGTCGCTGCCCAGACATTTGTCTCCGTTCATACCCCGGAGGAAAAAAGCGGCTTTGCTCTGGGCGTCCTGAATTCCGGGGTTTATTCCGGAGTGATGGCAGGCGGGCTTGTTGGCGGCGTCTGCTCAGAATTTTTCGGATACCGGATTGCATTTTTCATTTCAGGATGGATACTTGTTGCCGCCAGTTTGCTGATCGTGTTTTGCACCAAGGAAAATTTTATCAAACCATTGCCGTCTGAGAAGAAACAGACGACTGGAAATGAACCATTGAAACAACGGCTCAGTGGAAACGCCCATGTTTTATCCATCCTGGCACTTGTCGCGGCTATGTCATTTGTCGTGTTGTTTGACAAACCGTTCCTGCCATTGCTTGTTCAGGAAATACACGGCGCCATAAAGGGCGCCGCCTTGCTGACCGGTGGTCTTAATGGTGTCGGGGCGTTTGCGGGTCTCATAGCCGGCATCATAATGGGACATCTCGCGGATCGGATTCACCCTCTCCGAATAGCAAAAGTCTCGGCGGCGGTAGCCGGCCTGATGATGATCCCACAAGCATTGGCACATGGATTTGTTCTGCTGTATTGCGCGCGGTTTGGAATGATATTCTGTACAGGAGCTATGTCACCTCTACTGTTAGCCTGGCTTTCGAAGACGACACCGGAAAACAAACGCGGAGTTGTATTCGGATGGGCGTCATCCGCCCAAGCGATTGGCTGGATGATTGCGCCGCTGGCAGGCGGAATAGTCGCGTCGCTCCTCGGCATTCGCGCGGTTTACTGGGTAGCCGGCCTTCTTTTCCTGGCTCTGATTCCTTTTATCTCCTTGACTACGCGCAGAACCGAAAAAAATAATTCAAACTAAACTGCTCAGGCAGGCACTGAGTAATAACCAGTTATGTTTAAAAATTACATAAGTGAAAGACGCCAAGTCGTACGGACATTTTGTTCCGGAATCGGCAAGACCGCGGTCATTTACCCGGTAACATTCCTATCAGCCATTGCAACAAATACAATTGGGCTGGGTATCATATTCTTCGTTAACGACGTTTTTAAAGCAACTCCGAGCCAGATCGGCTGGTTATGCGCCACCTGGCCATTGTGTTACTTTGCCGGGTGTATTCTACTAAGACCCATTTCTAATCGTCTTTTGCCACGCTACAACATTCTAATCGGCCTCACTCTAACGTTTCTGTCTGTTACGGGAATTATCATTTCACCATCGCTTGTCTGGATTTTTGTGCTTTACGGATTCATGGGACTATCAACGACGTTCTTATGGCCTCAGATAATGGGATGGTTATTTTTACGCATTGAAGGAGACATACTGAACCGTGAAATGGGACGATTTAATATATGCTGGAGTCTTGGTGTTATTATCGGTCCCATGTTGGCCGGCTATCTCAGTGAGATTGACTCCATACTACCTATTCGTTTCGCGTGCGCGCTTTTCCTGGCTCTCGTGTTTATGATGACAGGAGCTATCATGACGCTCTCCAGACTGAGCCATGATGATCCTATCCATATGGAAGAAAAAAGAGTAGCGGCAACCGGTAATGCTGATGGTTCTTTTCTTCGGTTTCCTGCCTGGCTTGGACTGTTTACCAGTTACTTCATTGCTGGAGTAATAATAGCCATCTTCCCGATTTCAGTCCAAAAGGATTTACATATCACCAAAGGCATTATCGGTGTACTTTTATTTATCCGTGCTTTTACAAACACCATGGGATTTTACGTCATGGCACGAACCAAATTCTGGCATTTCCGGATTGGACAAATGACTATCGGCATACTGGCGCTGGGGTTTATAACTTTCCTGATGGCAGGAACACAATCAACAGTGATCATCGGATTTCTCCTGGCAATGCTTGGCCTTTTTACGGCGCAGAGCTATACAAACAGCCAGTTTCACAGCATTTCAGGAAGCACAAAACGTTCTTCCCTAATGGCAATTCATGAATCAGTTATTGCAATTGGTATAATCTTTGGATCGAGTATTGGC
>CAZBGF010000055.1:0-8663 GCA_964491255.1 uncultured Verrucomicrobiota bacterium | reverse complement strand
GACAGTGCCGGACTGCTAAATGCTTACAGTAAAATCTTGCAATTTAGAACTTTTTTCTGCATACTTAAAGCCATGCTCCTATAAAAACATTTTCTTGTTTACCTTAATAAAAAATCTTTTTTGTGCCTTTTTGTGGCTAAATACCTTTTCGTATAAGCTCTAAATACGCTAAGATTTGCTTGTTTTCATCTTCATTTGGCATTCTTTCGCGTGTTTAGCGGGCAGAAATTCTTTACATAGCGAATTTTTACCCCCGTAATATTTTCAAGGCATCCTTAACCGACGCATTTTCATGAACGAGCGCGCAAATCGCATGAACCATTTTAGCTGGAAACTTATGGCCAAATGCATTCCGCCCAACCGCCACGCCACTGCCGCCGACATCCAGGGAATCTCGAATTATCTGAAAGATAAGTTTTTCATCTTTGACCTTTTCGCCACCAGCCATGACCACAGGTATTGGACAACCTGATACCACATCTGCAAAAGCTTTCGGAGAACCCGGGTAGGAAACTTTCACGATATCAGCACCTAACTCAGCCGCGATTCTCGCCGCATGCTTAATGCCTGCAGGGTCAGTTTCCGACTTGAATTTTTTCCCGCGCGCATACATCATGGCCAGTAACGGCATGCCCCATTCAAGGCATTTAACTGATACCGCGCCAAGATCTCTCAGCATTTCAGACTCATTCTCAGCGCCAATATTGATGTGAACACTTACAGCATCTGCTCCGAACTTTATGGCGGTTTCAACCGTATTGACCAATACCTTCGCATTGGGATCAGGACTCCATACAGTACTGCCGGAAAGGTGAAGAATCAAACCAATATCCCTGCCACGCTTTCGATGCCCGTGTATGGGCAGTCCCAAATGACCTAAAACAGCATTCGCCCCTCCCTCAGCCACCGCATTCACCATATCGCGCATATCTTCAATACCCCGAATTGGCCCGACAGTCACACCATGATCCATAGGAACAATAACCGTGCGCATGCTTTCTCGATTAATAATTCGTTCCAGCCGTATCAATTTACCTTTTATCATTGACTCGCTCCTTTCTGATTGCAATGTTCTGTCAAGAATTCCAGCTTTCTGTGCGCGCAACGCAGTGCATATTAGGCGCTTACATCGATACAGGCGTTCTCCCCCCATAGAAGCCTGTTTTTCTGAACTTCAAGATATCTCTCGCCCGCTCGTCCCCTCGCTAGAGCGCCCGAGCCCGCAGAGTTTCTTGCCTTTCATTCTTTCATGTTGTTTTTGACAGTACCGATTGCAATGTTCTGGTAAAAATCCTGCCCCGTCACGGCACTCACACACGCTCCCCGCGACACGCTTTAGTGCCTTTGTGGCCGATCAGTTACTAAGAAGGTTTGTAATGTTTATCCTGCAACTGCGTATCGCCGATATACCGATTGAACAACGTAAATTTCTCGTAACTTTCTTCATAAACCTTTCGGGACACTGATTCATAATGACGCAGTTCGGCAAACGGCGTATAGATAATTTTATATCCTGCCCTGATAATTTTCAAACACATATCCGCATCTGAAAAACCAATTGGGAACTGAATCTCATCGAATCCCCCGACCTCTTGAAAAACCGACTTCCAGATCATCATGCACGCGGCTGTTACGCCGGAGACATCACGCTGTACCCGTGTGTAGTAGCCATGCTCGGAAGACAAATTCTCAGTGCAATAATAGATATTCGGTTGATAGGTCAAGCCCGCATGCTGAATCGAACCATTCTTACGAATCAGCCTGCACCCCACAGCTCCCACATTGTCTCGATATATATGTTCCAGCATTGCTTCCAGCCAGTCGGAATTGATGATCTCCATATCGTTATTCATAAACAGCAGGACATTATTCGGAATTTTCGCTACCACTTGATTATACAACCGCGAATAATTAAACGGTTCATCAAAATCCAGAAAACGTAGTTTCGGATTCTGTTTCTGCCGCAGTCCATCCAAATACTTCAATGTCTCGGGTAATTCCGATCGGTTATTCACCAGATAGATTACAAAATTCTGATATGTGGTTTTATCCAAACTTATCAAAAAACGCCGCAGATATTTGACCTGATCTTTAAAAGGAACAATCATAGCAACTTCATCAGTTTGATCAGGTAAGTCATATTTAACGCGATACCACAAAAAAGCATCATCCGTTACCTTTGCCCGAATATTATTTCTGGCTAAATAGGATTCAAGAGCCTTTTTCCCGTTGAGATAAGCTTTGGGATAGTCTGGTTTTTCTGCTGATCCCCTGTCAAATGCCTGGATATCACCGGATACTGCCGCTCTATGGACGCGCCAGGCATAGAGATAATAAGGCATATGAAAGAACCTCAATCCATGCTCCATAGCCCTGATCATCAAATCATAATCCTGGGCTCCATCGTATTCCGGCTTCAGCTTTCCGATTTTAAGCAAAGCCTCTCTTTTCATAATACAAAAATGGGAAACCGCGTTGCATGAAAGCAGAAGGTCCATGGAAATAGGACACTTCTGAATATAATCCTTTATACTTGCATCAGCATCAATAAGCACCTCGTCTGAGAAAAACACATCCTCATCATGACCATTATTCACAGTTCGAACAAACAAGGCCAACGCATCTGGATGAATTAAATCATCGTGATCCATAAAAGCAATATATTCGCCATGGCTCGCCTCGATCCCCGCGTTCGTTGCTCTACTGATCCCGATGTTCTCAGAATTGCGGATAACATGAATCCTCTCATCATGACTGGCCATTTCCACCGCCTTTAAAGTTTGTTTTTCATAAGAACAGTCATCAACAAGAATCAGTTCAAAATGCCGGTAGCTTTGATTCAGCACACTATTGACAGCCACGTTAAGCCATTGCGAATTATAGACCGGCATGATAATCGACACCAATGGCTTCACAGCCAGCAGATCAATCCAGGCTGAAACATTAGACCGCGATTCAGGAGGAAACGTCTCTTTCCAGGGAAACAGTAATCGAAAAATTCCGCCCCTCTGCCTGATAGTTCCCATTGCCAGCATAACAGCCTTTTTAATCCCCTGTTCCCAGCAGACCTTGAAAAACAAAAGTCGCAATTTGAAAAATTTTCTCAAGGATAACTCCTTAACCTGATTAATTCATGAAAACTACGTCTTTATTCATAATCACCCCGAAGCGCGTCAGCGCGTTCGGGGTTTACCCATTCGACGGGTTCGACAGGCTCACCGCAGGCAGGCTCAGGGCCATGAGCAAGCGGCGACTACAGTCACCGCGCGTCGAATGGCTCAAGGTTAACCCTGAGCGAAGGCCTGATAACAGGCCGAAGTCGAAGCCCAACGGGTGGATTGTTCATGCCTTGCGTGAATAATCCAGGTTAACTCACCGTTGTTTAAGAATAATGACTGAAACTGCTCATGTGGATAGGCTGTAGACTGTTAGCCTTGATTTCATAACAGCCTATAGCCTATCTACCTAAGTCACAATTGTATTATCCATTTAAGCTATTGTCAATATATAGAGCATATTCGAAAAGGTTTTTTCGAACAGCGGTTCCGAGTCCGCCAAAAGGCGGCAACGGCAACTGTTCATAGGTAGGGCGGGACAGCCTGTCCCGCCTTTGTTTTCGGCCGCACAGGCTGTGCGGCCCTACCCTTTTTGCCACGTTATCCCGATTTTCATCGGGATAAGTGGTCGCTTGGCCTCTCGGCTTTGCGCAGGGCCGACGCGAAAATTCCTATACATTAAATTAGGCCGCAGGAGCGGCAACTTCAACGACACCCCAGCTGAGCCGCCTTCGCGGGGAAACTCTCGCCTCGGCGTAGCCTGGGTCGGCGAGCCATGGTGGGGCGGCTACATGCTCGTGCAAACTGTAGCCGCGGCACTCTGTTGCCGCGTTTTGTCATGCCATAGACCCTCAGGCAGAAAATTCCTATACATATATAGAGGCCATTCGAATCCAGCAACTGCCGGACGACGTGGTGAGGTACTGGGAAAAACTTAATGAAGGATATGAGTGTGTCTTTGGCAGTCGGTTCATCAAAGGCGGCGGCACAACTGACTACCCATGGTTCAAACTGTTCCTGAACCGAATCGCAAACACCTTTCTCATGATAATGTTCCGCATCAGCCTGAATGACACCACGAATGCATTCAAGGCCTTTCGGAAAAACGTAATTGACGGCTGCCGCCCGCTTATCTCACCGCATTTTAATTTGACCGTGGAACTGCCTTTAAAAGCCATTGTCCGCGGTTATACATGGACAATAATTCCAATTACGTGGCGAAACCGCAAAAGGGGAGAATCCAAGCTGAAGATCAAGGAAATGGGAAGCCGGTATTTATTTATCTGTATGTATATCTGGCTCGAAAAATATTTCAGTATGGGTGACTATCGCAAACCAAAGCAGCAGTAACGGTGAACTCACCATAGGCGAGCAAGCTCAGAATTTATCCGCCTTCCGGCGGACCGTGAAACGTGAACGCTTATATCTATCTTTTATGCTTGATCATAAATACATGTGTATCGTATACATAAACAATCGAATTAAACGAATAACGCGACAGCTTGTGAAATCAGGAGAGGTGGCTGAGCGGTCGAAAGCGGTGGATTGCTAATCCATTGTACTTCGAATTAGGAGTACCGAGGGTTCAAATCCCTCCCTCTCCGCCAGTTTGAAATTTTCTATCATAGAGGAAGAAGTTCATCTTGCTCCCTTCGTTGTCTTGGAACGCCATGGGCCGCCTTTTACCCAAGTCCGATCGAATGGTTTACCAGTTGAGGCACTCCTCAGAACAGGCATGAGAAAACCAGATAGCCAACTGACAACTTGGTCAAGCGATGGTACGTCGTCAGTGTAAAGACCCTTCACAAAGGCGTTCCATTGCTCCTGCTTGCCGGGTACCTCTCCAAACTCTGAAGACAGAGCCAATGGCGTATCGGTCGGTATGTCCGTGCCGCGATTAGTGAACGTGGCTAACACCGCCGCGGCTAGTACGGTAGACTTAAATTCGAGATGTTGGCTCATCAGGTAGATGTCATAGAAGTCTTTCATTCGGCTATTGATCGCTTCCAGGCTCACCATGATTTGAAGCTTCTCGGCTATCGCCGTCTCCGGTGGACAGGCCCGAAAACGAGGAACGCCGAAGTCCAATATCTGGGGAACGTCAACCCACATTGGACCGGGTGTCACTTTGTCACCGAAGCTAATGTCTATCTGTATTCGGATTCGTGCCGTTCCGAGTAAACCGTTGAAACGGATACGTACACCATGGTAGTCGGCATCCTCCGCGATGTTCTGAATGTTGATGCTCTTGGGATCGAAGGTCATGCCATCGGCGACTTCGATAGCCACACACTCCTCGAACACCTGGCGAAGAGACCAGTGCTCGCTGGAAACCTTGCCAAGCAAATCAATATCCATCGTGGGTCGTGACATCTCGGCCCCAACAGCTCGCAGCATCAGCGCCCCCTTCAGAAGAAAGCTCTTGCCATATGCGGAAGCGGCCAAGCGGAACAGGAACCGCTCCATAGCGTAGTATTGAAGCATCTCGTTGAAAGGCCGGTGTCGCATCCTGGCCTCGTTGAGAAGACGTGCTCTAACCGAAGCCGCGATGTTCCTCACTTGCTTGGCACTCACACTGTTGCCTCTAGATAAGGGGTCATCACCGCCTGAACCCGACAAATGCGGGCATAGTGAAGTATCTGTCTTGGGGATGATTTCTTGCGCTCTCGACAGAAGCGGAGCGCTTCGGTTGCCACACCGAGGCCAATCTTGTGTCGGAACTTGAAGCAGTCGGCGACAGTCTTCTCCGGAGAGTACATATTCACATCAACCCCCTCAACGGTGTGTTTCTCGATTCCTGCTGCATAAGACGCATCGCTGAAGCGGTGAAAACGCATGGGTGGGTAGTCAATGACAGGCGAACGCATCCTTCTCGGGATTGCCATGGACACTTCGTGGGGCACTTGGGTCGTGATACCATGGAATGCCAGTGCTGACATGAGACAGACTACACCTTTTGGCACTCGAAGGGCTGCGACGACGAGGTCAGGCTGGTTAAGCAGAGTATGGTCTCTTAGGCAGTAGAGTCCACGGCTAATCGTCTGGATGGCACCGTTATCTCTTAGAGCATAGAGAGTGCGTGGGTGAATTCCGTGGCTCACGGCTTCAGATGTACGCAGAACTCCGCCGTGTTTACGAAAAATTTGTATTGCTCGGTTTATGGCATCAGTTTTCATGATGGATAAAATATACACCATTTATTGATAAGTGCAAGCGTTTTTATCCCTATTTCCGGCTCGCATCAGCGAGGCCTTACAGGCGCAGACGAACGGAAAGATTGAGAGATTCTGGAGAATACTTTACGACGAATGTATTCGGTTAGCCTGCTTATTGCACGAGCACTAACGCGCTTGTTCCATAAGCCCTTCTGTGAGAGAAACTTCTCTCGCAGAAGTTTCGACGCAGTGCTTACGCACTTTGCCCTTCGACAAGCTTAGGGCTATGAGCAAGCGGCGACTACACTCAACGCGCGTCGAAGCCCGAAGGACGGACATTGCGCGACACTCGTGCAATGTTCGGGTTAGAGATAAAATTACAAACAGAAAAAGAATTTATTGGCTAACTCAATGGTTTTATGTATAGATATAATTATCAAAGAAGACATTCTGCTTTGAAATATCAAATACCTTTAGATAAGCTTAGATTTGTTACCAAAATTGTGAAGAACCTCACACGGCGGATATGCTGAGGTAGAAAAAAACCATCCGTCTGTGACGGATAAACTTCTAAGGATTTAACGTACTAAAATGTCACAAATACTAATTAAACATGGAACTGTGGTTTTGGCCGACAGGCTGATCAGCAACCATGCCGTACTCTGCCGGAATGGGAAAATTGAGAAAATCGCCCCAACACCGGAATTGGAAACCACTCCTGTTGACCAGGTCATTGATGCAAAGGGTTTATACCTTGCACCTGGCTATATTGATCTCCACCTTCACGGCACTCATCAATATTTGATTGATCACGGGGCCAAAGACCTGTCTGCTCTTTGCCGCCTGCTGCCTCAATATGGCTTAACCGGTTTTCTGCCAGGTGTTCTCCCCCTACCCAAAGGTGAAGATGCCGAATTCCTGTCATCCCTGGCCAAAACGCAATATACAGGAACACAAATTTTAGGATTTCATCTTGAAGGCCCATTCATTAGTATACCCGGCGCTATTCCAAAAGATACACTGTCAAAAAACGACCCGGACCGTGTCAAGTCACTGATCAAAGCGGCAAAGCCGTATTCCGCGGTCTTCAGCATCAGTCCGGAACTTGAAGGTATTTCCGATCTAATTCCAATCATGAAGCAAAACAACACGCCGGTTTTCATAACGCATACCCGGGCCGACGTTAAACAGACCCAGGCAGCCATCGAAACCGGCGCACGTCACGCTACGCATTTCTATGATGTTTTTCCTGTCCCGCCTGAAACCGAACCTGGTGTCCGTACCTGCGGGACAGTGGAAACGATTCTATCTGATCCACGCGTGAGTGTTGATTTTATTCTCGATGGCGTTCATGTCGATCCAATTGCCGTGAAAATGGCTTTGGCCTGTAAGGGCCCGGACCGCGTCTGCTTAATCACCGATGCCAATATTGGCGCTGGCCTGCCCCCTGGCCGTTTCAAGTTTCAACCTGACGTCGAGGTTGAATTCGCCTATAAAGGCGCGCCTGCACGCATGTCAGCCAACACCCCCCACCCCGGCGGACTTGCCGGAAGTGGGTTGACGCTGGATCAGGCAGTGCGCAATGCCATTGAAATGCTTGGTGTGGATTTACCTCAGGCCGTCCGAATGGCCAGCACGAACCCAGCAAGAGTCCTGGGACTGGATCACAGTAAAGGTCAAATCAAAGCAGGCTTCGATGCTGATATGATACTTCTCAACGAATCACTGCATGTCGTTCAAACATGGATCGGCGGTATCTGCAGTTTCTCTGTCCCATGACCAGGTAAAACCCCGGCTCATCTATGAAATCTTTTATTCTAAGCCCGGAATTTCTGAAGAGCATTTTCATATCATCGGCATCAGGCAACCTGTCATGCATTACCACAGATTTAGTTTTCTTGTGGTGACGGTTGATATCATCAGACGAATCAAAATGGGCCACAGCCAGCCATCCGCCTCTTTTCAGAACCTTTGCCATGACTTTCATGGCGTCAAGCTTGTTGTCCAAGTGTGGGAAGCATGAAAAACAGATGACAACATCACATGTGTCCGGTTCAAGCGGCATGCTCAGTAAGTCAGCGGTAAAAAAGCTGATTCTCTTGTCAGGATGCAGTTTCCTGTTCACTCGGATCATGTTTTCGGCATTATCCAGTTCGTACAGCCGCCCGCTGTCGGAAATTATTTTCAGAACATAAGGTACAAGGACTCCGCTTCCGCACCCAACGTCCAGCACACTGTCTCCTTTCCTGATGGGTATCATCGAGAACAGCCGTATAAATTCCTTGTCAAATTTGGTGTATTGTCCCGTGTCAGGATTCTTGTACCACATATCCAGCCATTGATCGGCGCGATCATTGAAGTACGCTTTACGCGCGGAGTATGTAACAGTTGTTGTCGTGGAAGTGGATGATCCCTTTATCAATGGAGCGTTCCTTCTTTGAGTACGCATATC
>CAZBGF010000054.1:0-8702 GCA_964491255.1 uncultured Verrucomicrobiota bacterium | reverse complement strand
CAAGCCGAAGCTTTAGCGAAGGTTGGAGCGTGGGAACGCGGGTGTGAAAATCAGGGTTTTTCAGAACCGAATAGGGTAGGGATGCCTAATCTAAAAACTCTGGCGCAGCATTTGCAGGACAATAGGACCTAACAGAATCAGGAAAACAGCTGGAAAGATGCAGGCAACAAGAGGGAACAGCATTTTAACGGGCGCTTCATTGGCCAGCTTTTCAGCTCGCATGAATCGCTTCGTTCGAATTTGATCCGATTGAATCCGAAGAATGGATCCAATGCTGACGCCAAGTTCGTCGGCCTGGACCAGGGCTGTCATCAGCGACTGAATATCAGGTTGACTAACGCGTTCAGCCATATGGGTCAATGCATCATGGCGCGTTGAACCCAACTGGATTTCAAGCAGTACCCGCGACAGTTCCTCTCCAAGCGGGTCGGGATTACGCCGATCAATAATACTTTTGGTTGCCGCCATGAAGTCCAGTCCGGCTTCGACAGACAGAGTGAGCAGATCAATCACAAAAGGAAGGGCTTTAAGAATCAGTTTGTGCCGCAAAGCGATGGCGTGTTTTAGCCATAGTCTGGGATAGAGACACATCCAGATCAGAAGCACGCCGACCAGGGTAAACAGTCGCGATATATGACCGCTTTCAAACGGTTTTTGTGCCAGTGCGAGCAGGCCGAGCAGAATCACGGTTAGAATAGGGGTGATGATCGCAGGGGTGAGCACGCGGAGCGAAAGGAATTCTTCAGGCGAAATGACATCCTCAAATCCGCTTGCCGCCAGCAGTTTCGAAATGTTTGTCCGCATTCGTTTAAACCGGGATTTTCCGAAAAAAGGTCTCACGACAGGCGTTAATGGCAGGAGAATGCGGAGGAGAAAAGGAAGACGACGTTCCTGTCGCCGGCCATCAGCAAGCGTTACATATGTGATATCGGCGGCAGTCAGCAATGAATACCACGTGAGGCCGCCGACGGAAATAGCCCACAAAAAGCAGAGCATGATCTGCATTGTATTTTCAAAACTTAGATTCATTGTTTTAACTTGATCTATTCATCAACTTTCGGACCGTGTCTGCAAGTTGCTTATACCAAAGTTGTTGTAGCTGCGATTGTGTCAAGCGCAGTGACTCCCGGCGCCCCGAACGTTCGGTGCGCCGCTACAATGCTGTAGCCAATCAACAGTTTCTCTATGCTCAAAAACTTGTTCATGAACACCTCAGTTTAAATATCGATTGCGATAATTTTTTTTATCAGAAGCGCGCCGATCACTTCTAATATCAGCGCCAGCCCGCCAGTCAGAAGGCCAATAGGAGACGCAAAAAAAGACATCATCATTGGAGGGTCAAGAGCGAACATAGCGAGTGCCAACAGGATCGGCATGGCGCCAACAACAATGCCCTGCAAGCGCCCCTGGGAGGTCAGCGTGCGTATTCGGCCCTGAATACGGATTCGTTCACGAATCGTGGCTGAAATTTGTTCAAACACTTCTGTAAGGTTACCGCCGGTTTGACGGGCAATTTCCACGGCGTTAATCATAAGGGTCAAGTCTTCGCTGTTCACCCGTTTATCCAGTTTTTCGAGGGCTTCTTCAAATTTAACTCCAACCCGCGTATGCTGAAGGAATAGATTGAATTCCTGTGATATCGGATGCAGATTCTGTTTTGCGATGTGTTCGAATGCCTGCAGGATGCTTGATCCGGATCGCATTGCATTACTCATGGTCATGAGGGCATCCACGAGTTGATCATTGAATCGGTTCAGGCGTTTGGTCTTGATAATGTCCAGAAGCCGCCGTGGCAGGCTCAGAGTAAATGCGCCGATAGTGCCTCCGATCACAATACCCCGAATAGTTCCCATTAAAGAGTTGAAGTCGCTGAATATGAAAAAGAAGATAAAAAAGCATGTAACAGCCGCAGTCCATGCGATCTCCAGAATCCGTTTTGATGGGATGAATAAGAAAATCTCTGCGAACTGCCGCGATGTCTGTTCGGTATAGACGCTGGAATAACTTTCGGTGCCGGCTTTCAGTGCCTGAAGAAAAACGTAGGTCAGGCCGGTGAAACAGACCAGGTAAAAGGTCGGGATAAGCCAAAATGCGATTTGATTAATTAATGATTCCATTTTTTCGGATCAAACATGCTCATGTCTAATGTGAGTCCTCGTTTTGAAATTTCTTCGATAAAAGTAGGCACGGAGCCGGACGGTGCGATCGATCCAAGAACTTTTCCATCTTTATCAACGCCGGTCTGGCTGAATGAAAAGATATCCTGCATGGTGATTCTGTCTCCTTCAAGACCCGATACTTCAGTAATGTTAAGCACTTTGCGTGAGCCGTCGCTAAGCCTGGCCGTATGGATGATGAGATGAATGGCCGAGGCGATCTGTTCGCGAATTGCCCGCGCGGGCAATTCAATTCCAGACATGAGAGACAGTGTCTCAAGACGGGCAATGACATCGCGCGGCGAATTGGCGTGGACAGTTGTCATGGATCCATCATGTCCCGTGTTCATGGCCTGTAGCATATCCAGTGATTCTCCACCACGACACTCCCCGATCACGATACGGTCCGGTCTCATGCGTAGGGCATTTCTCAACAAATCTCGGATAGTAACAGCGCCGCGCCCCTCGATATTGGGTGGTCGTGATTCCAGACGGACAACATGAGTCTGGGTCAGTCGCAATTCCGCTGAATCCTCAATTGTAATTATCCGGTCGTTCTCCGGCAGGAACGAACTGATGACATTGAGAAAGGTGGTTTTTCCTGAACCGGTTCCGCCTGATACAACAATGTTTTTTCGAAGTAGAATGCATGCTTTGATAAATTCTGCCATGCTCGTGTTCATGGTGCTGAAACGAATGAGATCGTTGATAGTCAACGGGATTTTGGAAAACTTCCGGATTGTCAGGCTGGGTCCGTTCAATGCCAGGGGAGGTATAATCGCATTAACCCGTGAACCATCTTTAAGACGCGCATCAACATATGGCTGGCTTTCATCGATTCGGCGACCAATCGGAGCGACTATCCGTTCGATAATAGCCAGTATAGAGCTGTCATCCATGAATACGCGGTCACTGATCATTAATTTACCGTTTTTTTCCACATAGATTTGATCATTCCTGTTAACCATGATTTCTGTAATTGTCGGATCCGCAAGCAAATCTTCGATAGGCCCGAGTCCAACCGCTTCATCATAGACTTCTTTAATCAGCGTTGTTGGGTCAATCCAATTTGGCAGACGATTCTGGACATCGTGGATAATTTGTTTGAGCAGTTGATGGGTGCGTTTATGGAGTTCCGATTCTTTAATGTGAGCGGCTGTTAAACGTTTGATATCAAGACGATTCATGAGTTCTGTGTGAATCTGTTTTTTTATCTGGCATTTTTGTTTGCGGATAGATTGTTTTTCGTCGGGCTCTTCAATATCCGGTGTCGTGAGGGGAGTGGAGGTTAGAGCAGGTGTGTCTTTTTTCAGGAACTGCTGAGGCGGCTGAGCATCCTCTGTCTGCTTAATAATTAAGGTGCATGAGCCAATGCGTATTTTCTGGTCCGCGGAAAATGCAGCGCGTCCCTGAATACGGATTCCATTGATAAACGTGCCCGTCCGGCTTTTTAAATCTTCTATCCAGAACCCATCTTCTCGGAATATCAGAATCGCATGGCGTTTATTAACGTCTGGGTCTGGAATAACAATTTTATTCCCCGTTTCAGAGCCGACGGGATAGGTCCCGAATTTGCTGTCATATATCTGCGGGTCACAACCTGGTAGTCGTATTTCCAGTTTGAGTTTGTTTTGCATGATTTAAAAATTTTTCTTATGCCGGATATCGCGTTGACGGATTAAATTCAATTCCGGAAGTTTGTCTTGGAGATGTTTGAAATTGACAGGCGATATATCAGTCACGAATGAGACATCAGACGGATTGCGGAGTGAAAGATATAGTCGGCCTTTTACGCACTGCGTGAATACCAGCAATTCAGCTTCGTTCGGAGTAACTTCAAAAGTGATGGTGCTGTAACCACGGGTTTTATAAGCGTTTCGTGTAGTTGATGAAGCGCTTTGCCTGGCCATCCGTTGGCCGGTTGCGAGAACAGTCACTTCCTGAAGAACTGTCAGCGTAACAGTTTCAACTTCTCCGGTTACGTTCGTGGAGGGGAATGTGAAGGTCCCAAGGATATCCACGCGGTCGTTTGGTTTTATCATACTGCTGACAGAAGAGACTGAGTCTACTGAAATGGAGATAGCGCGCATACCCGGCTGAATTGTTTCGGCCAGGCCGTGTTCGCCTTTATAGGGCACGTCCACATCAGACCATTGTATCGGGTCGCCGCGATTGATTGAAAACAAGAGTCTTTTGCCGATAATGTCACGAACTGATTCCGGAAGGACTGCCCGGCTGCCGACATTTTTTTGAAATACTTTACCTTTTGCCAAATCAGATTTTTTTAGAATCGACCCGGCCGGCAGGTTGTTAGCGGCCAATACGACCCATATTTCTTTTGCCTTCCCCAGTATCTTTTCCTGTTGAATGCGTAAATATCTTCCTGTAAGCCCGAATGCGATAAGACCCGCGAGAATGGCGATTGCCAACACAAGTTTTTGTTTCATGCTTTTGATCTCCTGTTTGTATTATTCCATACTGAAGCGTTTATGCAACACTGTAATAATACTTTCATACGGTTGCCCGGATTCCCGTATCATTACACAGCAAATTTCAAACCCCTTTTGATAGATGATCATGTTGGAAAACTCTTTGTTCGAATCCATAGATAGAGTCATCTGTTTCCATCCTCTTCCAGCAAAAGTTGATTGAAAGAAAGTTTTAATGGCTTTTGGAATGCCAGGCACAGCGGATATTTCCAGTTGGGCTTGCGTTGCATTGACTTCCACAAATGTTTTAACCACACTTCCGGGATAGACGAGCATTTCTTGAAGATAGTGTGTGTTAGGCGGAGTCAATGACTTATCAAAATTGTTCTTTGACTGAGATAAAATAAATACAATGCTCTGTCCCTGCTGTTTGAGGCCGAGGGCCAGGATACGGACAACGCGTCTTTTTTCCTTGATTATTCCCCATCCCATGGAGTCGTTCTGCTGGAAATCCGATATCTTGGGAAAAGGTGCGAAATAATAACGGAGTTGATGCATAACGGAAATAAAATCTTCATTACAACCCAATATTTCCAGGTTTCCCTGACTGCCGTTGATTCGGACAGTGCTCGCAAAGATCTGTTTCCAATTTGTCGTAAATTCATGGATGCCGTGGCCTGAAACAGCTTGACGGCTCCAGAATACTTTTCCCGGGCAGTGCCCGGGAAAGGTCATGGAAATAAGTCCAAAGATAATGATGAAAAGACGTTTTTTCATATCAAGTTAATGGGACGCAGATTTTTGATAAATAAACCGTTTGAACTTTAATCCATAAAGTTTTTTTTGTTGGATTCCTTTATATCTTATTCATTTTCATTGTCTGCTTTGTGCCTATGTGCCTTTGGTGCTTTGTGCCTACCAGAGCAGTGGCTTTATTTTATCTCTATCTTAATAATCTGCGCTCATCTGTGTCCAAAAAAGCTAATTCCTATATCGATCATATTCAATAAATGCCGCCTTGAGTCCAGGCCAGCCATACATCACTTTCCGTGGAAATCGTTGAGCGATTATAAATCAGGTTCCGAATGACAGGGAAAGTTGGAATAGAATCAGAATCGTGGCCGTGCACGAGAAAGAATTCATTCACGGGATAGAATGACTCATCCAAAGTCGAGAATGCGTTGTCTGGAACGAAGGATGCTAATTCATCCGGATGCGCGGTATCAGTAATGTATTGGGCTGACGCCGAAACGTTTAGTGAAATGGATGGGGAATCGTCTCGTGTGTAGCGTTTATTGTCAGGCCCGTCTGTCCAGTCGAAGATATAACGATCCTTTATTGATCCGCTGTACGTGTATATCATGGCCTGTTCGCCTGCTTCCTTGCGGGCAGTAATCATTGTTTCGGTGTGCGCATTCATCAATATACCGATCTGGATCATGCCGGCGAGAAGAATCATGATAACGATCAAAGCGACCGCGAATTCCACCATGGCCTGGCCGCAAAGAGAATGGTTGACCCGCGCTACGCCGGCCGTCGTCGCGCCGTAGCGGCGCTTTGCCGTGCCGCGCAGGCGGAAGCCGGCTACGGCGAGGCGAGTGGTTGATGGTTGATGGTTGATGATCATATTCGCATCTCGTCCTGCCGTTGGCGGGATAAATATTTCGTAAGCTTAGTTATAAGTTGTAAGTTATAAATTATTTCCGATACTCCCATACTTTTTTCTATCGTCCTGAACCATCAACCATTTCTCTGACCCGATTTCGCGTCCGCTGTTGGTGGAATCGCTTTGTCAGGCTTACGCCTCTGTCATCCGTCATCTGTCCTCTGCTTTGTCAATGTCCCCTTCTTCGTCCGCCGCCTGGTCCGCTTCCCGGTCCTCCGCTTGTTTCACACGTATGGATCAGATCTCCTGATGAGTTGGTGGCAGTCAGCCAATTCATGCCTTCGGCGCGGAATTTGGAATTTTCCCATGAGAGCAACTGCTGGCAATACCAGCAGTCAGGGTCAAGCGCGGATGTCCCGCTTTCCATGTAATTAGCCAGGTGAACCTCAATATGCTCGCGCCAGGTCAGGTCATAGGAGCCTCCTGCCGGCGCGGAAGATGTGTCTGTTGGAATCAGACGGACGTTGTGAAACGCGGGAAGTACCAGAGAATATTGATCCGGCCTGACGTCTGATCCATCTGCCGGCAGGTAGCCAAAGGGTTTGGCGGCGGCTGTCCAGGTGATAACGCTATCAGAAGAACCTGGAGTGATCCGTTCTACAGAAGTTTCGATCCGGATTGCCGTATCCGCACCGGCATAATCGTATTGAGGCCGGACTTCTCCGCAGGCGGGAAACGGATCATCACCCGACAAAGACATCGCTGACCAGGATGTCCATATCACTTGATTATAAATGGCCCACGTGCTGGTCATTTCTGCTGTGGAATTGGAAATGATTGTCGAACTAAGATCGCGTTCGTCAGCCATTATGTTCAATTGAGAGATTGTAGATGTGCCGCCTGGAACCGTTGCGGTGAGTGTTTCGAGGCCCAGTCCGAATATTTCGCTGTTGCAAGGATGAGTTTCGATGATGATCGGCGGCAGAGCCGGCCAGTATTGATAATCGGTGTAAGTGTCCAGCAGGCTGAGGTCATACCAGTAAAACCAGCACCAGTCTTGCCCGGCCACAGCATCATAGAAATTCATATACAGAAGGGTATGTTCTCCAGAGTAATCCGCATAAAGTCGGGCATTGTCTGGAGCGGCTGCAACACCTTCTCCGGAAACAGCCAATAACATCTGTCCGTATTCATCCCAGCAATTGGCATAAGGTTCCGGAAATATTCCCGGGTAATCCTCTATCACCGCATTGGCGTGTTCCAGGAGACGACTGGTGAAATCAGTGCTGACATAAATGCCATTGTTTTTTGCAGCTTGCTGTGCCGCCAACAGGCCGATCATCGGACCGGCATAGCAAAGGCGCGTCTGCAGTTCAGGTATCTGGGAAATGCTGTTGGTGTCGCTTATGGTCAGGGCAATGGCCTGCATTATATTCAAATCGCCGATCAGATTCAGTGTAAGGCCCTGCCATCGCGCCGCGGAGAGGGCAGCCGCGTCACCCGCGTTCTGTGTCCGCGACTTCAGGTGAATGATTTTGTGCAGGTCAATGTTCCAGAGCAGGACAAAAGAGATAATGATCAGCGCCATAATCATGAAGATCATTGTCTGCCCGGAGCATGACGTCGCTTCCGATGTCTCTTTGTTTTTAGAATCCATTCGAAAAGGTATCCTGTGGTTGTCTTTTCCATCGCCGATCAAGATCGGCTCCTACACGGAATCCCATGCTGTAGGAGCGCATCTCGTATGCGCGATTGTATCTGCGATTGATATTCATAATGTTCTATCTTGGATTATTCCGTGAGTTAACAATACGGACGATTCTGATGGCGCCCCGAACATTCGGGGCGCAGCTGCAATCTATCCGTAATCAATTGGGACTATTTTGCCCTGATACGGCCATTTTTCAGCATTGTCTACTAATCCGGCGCGAACGGGATTTTCCTGGACGTATTTCCACTTTTCAGAATAACTTTCGGGATTTCGCATTAAATGATCGAAGAATCCTCGCTGCCAGATATTGCTTTTCCTTCCGGTTGTTACGGTGCTTGACACAAGCGCCGCTACATTTATTCAGATTCTTCCGGCTCCGTATCGAGATACAGGGGATAATGATTGTCCAGATAAGCATGGCCGACGATGCTGATTGAATCGTTCGCGTAAAAAGCCCGGTGAAAAGCGAAGCTAAGCGGGAAATCCTGGAACACCTGAAAATGAAGGATTGGCGGAAAGTCCTGTTCCGAATATGAGTAGGATATGTCAGGCCAGTTTTCATAATCAAGAATAGAAGAAAGCTGGCCATGCCAATTTGCTCCGAGATAGAGCGGGATCCGTGCGCGTTCTACAGCTCGCTGTTCCAGGGGTCCACCATCAACGTCTGGAAATGTTATGGGGCCGGCATTTGCAATAGTGGCGATTTTAACGGCTTTGAATATCATGAACTCGTTAAAGCCTACGGCTTTGGCTCTGGCGCCGCGTCCGGCGGCATAATTAACGATTTCCTGTGCCATGAA
>CAZBGF010000053.1:0-8706 GCA_964491255.1 uncultured Verrucomicrobiota bacterium | reverse complement strand
CGAATTCGGTTTCCCGACTTGTCGGGATTCGAAAAAGCAAGGCAAGCTTGGGCCGGATGTGGGTGTACCGCGTGCAGCGCTATACTCGTGTATGCGCAAGCGCGGGAAACCCGCAGGCGGCCTGAGATCGCCGCCGCATTTTTCGAACCGAATTCGCCACACTGCCGGCAGAAAATCATAATTGAGTTGCGGGCACAGCCTGCATTAGTTACAACAAAGGAAAGGAAAAAGATGGAGCAGCAACTTGTCTATACAAAAAACGACTTAATCAATCTCAAGCCTGAGCACAACACATTTGTCGGCATTGATTCAGATGGGTGCGTGTTTGACACAATGGAAATAAAACAGAGGCAATGTTTCCATAAAATTATTGTATCGCACTGGCATCTTGAACCTATTGAAAAATACGTGCGGGAAGCGGCTGAATTCGTGAATTTATATTCCAAAACCCGCGGCAAGAATCGTTTTCCAAGTGTTGTTTTAACGTTTGATCTTCTTCGGGACAGGCCGGAAGTGATTGCATCAGGCATTAAACTGCCGGAGTTGAATTCACTGAGAAAATTCATTGATTCCGGAATACCACTGGGAAACCCGTCACTCGAAAAACAGACGAAGGAAACAGGCGACGAAGAATTAGCCTTTGTTCTTGAATGGAGCAAAGCCGTCAACAACGATATTGCACAGACGGTCAAGAATATTCCACCATTTAAGTGGGTGAAAGAGAGTTTCGAAAAAATCCGGAATCATTCAGATGCCATCTGTGTTTCTCAAACACCAAATGAAGCCCTGGTACGGGAATGGCAGGAACACGGGCTGATGGAATACGTTGAAGTTATAGCTGGTCAGGAGCTTGGCACGAAAACTGAACATCTCCAAATGGCAACAAATAATCGTTATGATTCTGATCACATTATCATGATTGGTGACGCACCCGGTGACAGGAAAGCGGCTAAAAGCGTTGATGCGCATTTTTACCCGATTAATCCAGGGCATGAAATTGAGTCGTGGGAACGGTTTTACAAAGAAGCCTATGACAAATTCCTCGACGGCTCGTATAGCGGCGCGTATGAAGCAGGTGTGATTGCCGAATTTGACAAGCTCCTTCCGGAAACTCCTCCATGGGAATCATGATTAAATTAGGCCCGAGCGACTTTCCTGTCATCCTGAACAAAGTGAAGGATCTCAGCCATATAAATGATGTCGGCACCCCGTACGTACGGGGTGTTCGGAATGACAAAAACATGAGACAATTCACGTCACTTTGAAAGTCCTATACATTGAATTAACAGGACGCGTCAAAAAAAAATACAAATTACTATACGTTTAAATCAAACAGGGGGACTTGATATGAAACGAACAGGTTTTATTGATTTACAAATTAACGGTTACAAAAACATCAACTTTTCAACTCCCGGTTTAACTATTGAACAGGTTCGCACGGTAACCCGCGAATTACTCAAAGCAGGGACTGTCGCTTATTGCCCAACAGTTATTACCAGTCCTGTTAACCTGTATAGCCGGAATTTGCCGGTTCTGGCTCAGGCCATGCAGGATCCTGAATGCTCACCGCATATTCTGGGCATTCATCTGGAAGGACCTTACATATCACCTGAGGAAGGAGCCCGTGGCGCGCACACTCTTGAATGTATTATCAAGCCTGACATTAACATGTTTCAGGATTTACAGAAATTGGCTGAAGGAAAAATTGTTTTTCTGACACTGGCGCCGGAAACAGACGGCGCATTGCCTTTAATTCGTTACGCATCGGATAATGGTGTTGTCGTGTCTCTGGGCCATCATCTCGCGGACGACGATATTCTGGAACGGGCTGTTCAGGCTGGCGCACAGGCATGTACGCACCTGGGCAATGGAATTGTCAACATGATTCATCGCCACCAGAACCCGATTTGGTGGCAACTTGCTTCCGATAAGCTTTACGGCATGTTCATTACCGATGGTCATCATCTGCCGATAGATTTCATTAAGGTCGCGTTGAGGGCTAAAACTTCAGACCGGTTTATCGTGGTGAGCGATGCCATGCATTTCGCCGGCATGCCTCCAGGCAAGTATGAATTTCAAGATACTTTCATAGTATTATCACCATCAGGACGAATCAGTTTCGCGGACACACCCTATCTTGCCGGCTCGTCAGCCACAATGCTTCAGTGCATGAATTTCTTAGCGTCTTTGCATATGCTCAGCGAGAAAGAATTGTGGAAAGTTGGATTCGACAACCCGCTTAAATTGCTGGGCAGAGATCCAGAACTGTTCAGCAAGAATTCAGGACCTGCAGTCGAGTTTCATGACAATCAGTTTGTCATTTCTACAGGATAAATCATTCTTTTGTTATTTTTCCGGATGGCGGCGGTGTTCGCCCAAGACGTTTGAGCACATCTTTCATGTCATTCCAGACATGGCGTTTTGCCGAAGGTACGCGAAACAGGTATGAAGGATGAAAAGTCGGCATCAAAGGGATGCCTGCAAACGTCATCCATACTCCCCGCTGTTGAGTAATTTTGACAGGCCGACCTGTTAATCCTTCGATAGCTGTGGCTCCCAGCGTCACGATCACTTGTGGGTTCAATAGTTTGATTTGTGCATTGAGATAAGGTAAACAGGCTTCAATTTCATCCGGTAAAGGTTTCCTGTTATCGGGCGGACGGCATTTCACGATATTCCCGATAAAAACATCCTCACGCGTGTATCCCATTGCTTCGATAATTTTGGTTAAAAGCTTACCCGATTTTCCGATAAATGGAATACCCGCGCAGTCTTCTTCACGACCGGGGCCTTCACCAATAAACAAAATGTCAGGATGATATGAGCCCTGGCCCGGCACTGTATTTTTCCGCGTTTTATGGAGCGAGCAGTTTACACATGTTGAAATTTTACCAACTATTTTATCGAGCTCAACTTCAACATGCTTAGATGGTTCTTTTGTGCGTGAACCGATATCAACACTATCCTTTTCGGAAGGCAATTGTTTTTTCACTTTTCCCGCCCGTTTATTTCGGATATTGATAGAATCAAGAGGAATTTCAATTTTGTCAACGCCTTCTTCCTGAAGACATAAAATGTATTCAACAAGCTGATCAAGAACTTTTTCGAACAAACGCACTTTATTCTGAAGAACAGATGTTTCCATTAGTCTAATCTATTCATCTGCCACTAAGGCACAAAGTTTTTAAGAATTAAGAATTTTAGACAACCTACCCGCCTGCCCGAGCCGGAGCTCAGGCCAGCCAGGGTAGAACCGACCTGCCAGCCGCCCCGTACATACGGGGCGAGTGACGAGGCGGTCAAGGAATTAACAAAAAAAATCAAAATATCTTTTATTTTCGATCTTCTTCGTATGCCTGCCCGTGGAGTCCAGCAGCAGCCGGAAGCCAGGGGAACTTTAGGCATTTATCACTTCAGCTCACTTTACATTTATTACTATCCGCAGTCTGCTGTTTTGAAAATGGAACTAAAAACGGGCCAACAACTACATAAAGAAGTCCAAAAACGAGCATAATGATAGCTAATTTCGGAGCAATCATAGGTCCGGGAATAAAAAGAAGGAGAACAAAAATGACGCATGGAATAAACATAATCATTCGTTTGGACGGCTTCGGATACCGCACTTTCGAGACCTGAAGCGTTATCATGACTAAGACACCTATCAGGAAAATGGCGGCCACTGGCCCCTGGTTCAAATTAAACGAATATTCGATCGCCTTGGTTTCACTTAAAAACACGAACAGAGCAACCCAACCGGCGCTTGTTGTAATCGGAAGTCCACTGTAACCGGACTGGCCACGTTGCAGATCTTTCACCTTAAACCTGGCAAGACGAATCATTCCCGACAGCACAACCGATGATGTCATCAGAATTCGCCAAAGAAAATAGCTATGCAAAGTAAATTGGTAAATCAAAATTGCAGGAGCCAGACCAAACGCCGTCATATCCACATAAGTATCCAGTTCAGCGCCGAACGGAGTGGTCCCCTTGATTTTACGAGCCAGATTCCCGTCAAGCCCGTCAAGAATCATAGCAAGCATAATCAACCGGGCACTGAGTAAATAGTGTTCATGCCCCTCAAGCGCCAGCAGAATACTGAAAAACCCGCATAACATAGCTGCAAGCGTTATAATAGTCGGAATAATTTGACGCCATGTCATAGTAATTTCCGGGTTTAGATACTTAAACTTCGATTGTTTGAGTAAATTTATCAAGCCAAAAGCATGATGAGTCAAACAAAAAAATAAGAATTTCTGACAGCCTGCCCGCCTGCCCGAGACGGAGCTCAGGCCGGCCAGGGTGGGACCGCCCTGCGGCCAGAAAATTAACAAAATGGACAAAAAAAATCAAATATCTTTGGCTATATTTTCGATTGTTGATTATTTATTAACCCTTGCTACAATTGTAACGCCAGCCGTTACTTTGTCTCCAGGTTTTACCACGACTGTTACGTCTGATCTCGGAAAATACATATCAAGCCTTGACCCGAATTTCATCATACCAATACGGTCTCCAACAGCCACATGTTGTTCGTTATCATGGTCAAGCCAGTAGACCACCCGCCGCGTTACAGGGCCAACGATCTGATTGACCAGGCATCGAGTATGAACTCCCTCAATCAAGATTGAATTGTGTTGATTATATTCAGACGATTTTTCCTGGAAAGTAAAAAAATGTTTGCCAGGATAATACCCCATAAACCGACTTGCTCCGGATATGGGCGATCGGTTGACATGAACATCAAGCAGACTCAGGTAAATGCTGATTCGAACCGTGTCCGTGTTCAGAAAATCGTGTTCGCGAATATTCCGGATCGAAGTCACGGTGCCATCCGCTCCGGACACGATGGCAGAGGAATCGCGAGGTGGTTTTCGTTCAGGGTCCCTGAAAAAGTAGAGCATGTAACAAGCCGCGACCACGGCCAGGATGTAACTGACAATCGCCATCTTCCGCCATTTCAGGAGACGGCAGGACACACCTATAAGAAGAAAAAATGCCAGCGCTCCAAAGAAAAACGGAATAACATCCTGTACAACAGAAAGATGCATGAGTTACATTACCTCTTGTGCAATATTTTTCAATACTGCTGTTTCAAATCCCCGTTACCCATCAAATTAGAATTATATAATAACATCATAACAGAACATGCTTGTCAAGCTGTAAATGGACAAGAAAAAAGCAATAAAATAAAAAAAACGTAACTACTCAGAAATTCATATTTTTAACCACCCAGCCTTCGCACTTCCGTCTTCGGATTCAGCTTCGCCGTGACAAGTCGAGCTTCGCCGTGACCAACCTTCGCTCCTTCGACTTCGCTCAGGGCTACGGCTTTTGGCACGCAAGTCGAGCTACGGGCACGTCAGCTACGCTAAATGGCAGGCGAAATACGCGAAAAGCGCGAAACCTTTCAGAGATCCCCATTTTTCCCGAACGTTCGGGATATTTCGTAGTTTTCTCTTCCACTCCCATACCCCCACACTCCGATACTCCCCACCTGTCTTTGTCACTTTGCCTGCCCGGCGTAGCCTTGGCAAAGCCTGGGTGCCTTTATGCCTGCCTGAGCAGTATGACCATTTATGAAAAATCTATGCAATAAACAGGGCGATAGTTCGTTTGTTGGAATAACAGGTAGAAGGATCAAAGTAAAAACACAAACAGAAAGGAAAAAAGTAATGAGACAACTAACAGCAATAATTCTGGCCATGGTTATGGGAGCGACAACAGGTTTTGCGGAACACGACAGCACTACGGGAAAGAAAACTAAAAGCCGTGTGAATGAATTCCGCAAACAGCAGAAGCAGGAACGAACAGAACATATGGAAAACCAGAAAAATGAAAACAAGGCATTTAGAAAAAGCCTGAAGGATATGGATCAGGAAAAAAAATATAGCGCTGTCAAGGAATACAGAGAAAATCAGTTTAAGGAGAATCAGGTTTTATTTGAAAAAAAACATAAAAAAAATATAACACATCTGAATGAACGTTTGGCAAGCAACAAAAAATTGACTGATGCACAGAAAGACGAACTGGTAAATTTTTATGAACAGCAATATAATGAAACAGTCAAGTTCAGGCAAACACAGCATGAAGAAAACATGGCCTTTTCCGAAGAAATGTCCAAGACACAAAATAAAATGAGAAATGCGCGGAAAAAGCATCACCAGACCCAGAAGTCTGAAAACAAGAAGTTCAATGAAGAAAAAAAGGCAGCGTCTAAAGCCATGAAAGGAAAAATTCGCCCTGAAACAGGACAGCAGAAAACAGAAGATTAAGCCCTTGTTCTAACAACATCGACAATGAATTGTCGATGTTGTTAGAAACGCGTCATGGACTGCGCGCCTGTCCCGCATTAGCTGGGTTTCTTTCTGCTTTATGCCTATGTGCCTTTGTTTCTGAGTTGCTAATGCAGAATAAAAAAATCATCATTATAGACGGGTACAACGTCATCCATCGGACACCCGAGCTGAACAGGCATTTCAGAAAGAGTCTGGAAGCCGGACGACAAGCGCTTATACGCTACTGCATCGAGCGGAAGGCGCGAAGGAGAGATATCTTTGAGTACTACATCGTATTTGACGGCGATTCATCTGTGGAAATAGTTGCATGCCAGTCTGCACCTGGTGTGCGAGTTATATATTCGGAAACCGGCGAGACAGCTGACAGCCGAATAATCACGCTCATCAAAGAGAAATTCGGGCCTGTCGAGTACATTGTCGTGTCCGACGACAACGAACTTTCCAGAAATTCCTCTAATCTTGGCGCAAAAACCATGTCTGTATCTGAATTCTGTGACAAGCCCGCGCGAAACAGGAAATCGCGGACACGAACCTCACAGCACGATACCAAGAAACTTCTTTCTCCGACACAGCAGAAAGAAATCAACAACAGCCTGAAAAAGGCATGGGGCATTGACTGACCTGGTGTCTCCCTGCAAATAGGGTGGTGTCCGCATCGGTGAGTTTTAAGAATAAGGCTTTCAGATTCGGACTGGTGTTTCTATCCCAAGCAGGTCCAGTCCCTGGCGTAAAACTCCGGCCGCCAAACCGCACAATCGCACACGGCTTTCACGAACACCTTCCGGCGCCTTCAGAAAAGGCACATTCTGGTAAAACGTATTGTAACTCCCGGCTAATTGGTAAAGATAATCCGCCATAAAACTTGGCTTGAACATGCGGGATGTCATGATAACGGTTTCAGCAAACCGGGCGAGATGAACGGCTAATCCCCGTTCCACAGGAGAATCAAGGCGGATTGGAAACGCATCAATATTCCCGTCGGGAAATTGCTCATGATATTTATCCTGGACACTGCGAATTCGGGCATAGGTATATTGAAGATAAGGAGCTGAATTCCCGTTCAGCGCCAGAGCTTTATCCCAATCGAAGGTAACAACGCTCTGCGGATTTTGACTGAGATCGGCATATTTAACCGCGCCTATACCTACGGCATGTGCTACTTTTTTCTGTTGTTCCTCCGGCATTCCGGGACTTGCTTCCTGCACCATGGCCAATGCTCGGGATTCCGCTTCATCCAGCAGGAGTTCCAGCTTAATAACATTGCCTTCCCGCGTGGAAAACGTACCTTCCGGCAGGCGCATGAGTCCGAACCAGACATGCTCCAGCTTCACCTTTACCCCTACCCCTTTACCGATCGCAAAAATCTGCTTGAAGTGTAACTGCTGGCGTTCGTCAGTAACATATATGATCATCTCCGGATGAAATTCCTCAACGCGGCTGAACAATGCAGCCAGATCAGTTGTTGCGTAATTAAAAGCGCCATCACTTTTCCGAACAATACAAGGGGGCAGTTTATCCTGTTCCAGGAATACGACTTGCGCGCCTTCGCTCTTTTGAACGAGATTATGCTGTTTAAGCCGTTCCAGCACAAACGGCAATTGGTCATGGTAATAACTCTCACCCCTGACAATATCGAATGACACGCCTATACGGCGGTATATCCTATTAAACTCGGAAACTGACAGATCAACAAATTTTTTCAAAAGCGCCAGATTATCAGTATCGCCTTTCTGCATCTTGACTAATTCCTGCCGGCACTGGTTAAGCCACTCTTCGCTTTCGCGCGACTTTTCATAACTCAATACATAAATCCGTTCCATTTCTTCAATCGGCGAAACTGCCAGCGCCTCCGGATTTAAAAAATGGCGATACCCCATGATCAGGATACCGAATTGCGTACCCCAATCCCCAAGATGATTATCCGCAATAACATTATATCCAAGAAACCGGTAGATGCGATCCAGTGCGTTTCCGATAACGGTTGAACGGATATGCCCGATATGCATCGGCTTGGCTACGTTAGGGCTGGAATAATCAATAACCAGAGTACGGCCCGATCCGATTTCAGGCACACCAAGCCTGGAGTCACGTGCCATGCTGTCAAGATAATCCGCAATCCAGTCATCGCTGAGAAACAGGTTGATAAAACCTGGCCCAGCGATTTCCATCCTGTCAACACTTTGGTGCCTGACTGCTTTATCAACAACAGCTTGCGCTATTTTCACGGGCGATTGCTTAAGCGTTTTAGCCATTGCCATGGCAGAATTACATTGATAATCACCATGATCGGCCGTACCTGATGACACAACCGAAACATCTGAAAAATCATAATTGGAATCTGGAAATGTTTTTTTAAAAACTTTCCGCATCCATTCTGATAATAATTCGTCAATAGGTTTCATGACATTCG
>CAZBGF010000052.1:0-8748 GCA_964491255.1 uncultured Verrucomicrobiota bacterium | reverse complement strand
CGCGGTGACTGTAGTCGCCGCAGGCTCATGGCCCTGAGCCTGCCTGCGGTGAGCCAGTCGAACCCGTCGAATGGGTAACCCCGAACGCGCTGACGCGCTTCGGGGTAATTATGAATGAAAACGTGTTTTCGGGAACGGGCATCAAAAAAAACGGTCAGTCATATTTTAAAATAGAAGATGTCCTACTTCGCGCTTCTGTGCCTGAATGCCCGATTGACGTTATAGTTCAGCCCTGGAAAGTATCTGTAACATCCGGGATGTCTGAGGACTGGAAGAGCGGTGTAAATGTTTTAGAAGGAACTGTCCGGAAATTTTCTTTTGAAGGGTCTTTTGTTAAACTGCGCATCAATGGAGTGCTGCCTATGGTTGCCTATATTCCGCGTGGTCAGGCCCTGGGAATGGGTATTTCCGTCGGACAGAAAATCAGGTTCAGTTTTTCAAAGGAGGAAGTTTGTATTCTTTAACGTCTTTGAGGATGGTGTATATATGAAGATTTTTTTGATAATTTTTTCCATTTGCAGTTGTCTTATTGGCAGTTTAAGAGCTGAAGAAAACGGTATGACATTCTATTTGTCTTTTGATAAGCCAGATATAGCGGCATTCGCTAAAGGCGCTCCTAACGCCTTGAAACAGTCTCATCCGGGTAAACTCATACCCGGAGTAAAAGGGATGGCAATGCAGCTGGAAGGAAGCGATCTTATTAAATATACGAGCAAAGACAATTATGACAATGCCAGAGGTTCGCTGTCAATGTGGATAATGGTGGATAATAAACAGAAAGGATCTTTCTACGCTTTTAGAGAAGGCAAAGGAAATAAAAAACCGGAATTAAGAATTAATTATATTCCTGCGCAGGGAGGTTTTTTTATAACCCACCATTATTGTTTCGGCAAAATTATCACCTCTAATACAATCAAAGCATGGAACAATCTGGTGATTACCTGGGATAAGAACATTGGCGCAAAATTCTATCTCAATGGCAAATTCTATATGATCCGGCCCAAAGGAGAATGTGATCTAACCGCCCCGTTTCTGAAATATCAAAGGCCTGCAAAAACTTCAGAAACTTTTTCCATCGGCGGTAATTGTAACCAGGCGGGAAGGCTCAATGATGTTTTCAGTATTGATGAGCTGAAAATTTACGACCGCGTACTGACAGAAAAGGAAATCAATGAAAATTTCAATGTTCTTACTCCGGTAAAAATCAAACTTGCTGAACCTGTGTTAGACTGGAAAAATTCAAGACAAAAATTGATTATAAAAAACACTTCAGAGCATACTGTCAAAGGCGCATTGAACTGGCGAATTTTTAATTGGAGCAAAACGAATCCACCCGAGAACATTGGCAGTTTTGGTAAACCCCGGACAATTGAGCTGAAATCCGGTGAAGTAAAAGAGGTCTCTCTTCAGCCTGAAGGTTTGACCAGGACCGGCAGATACTGTGTTAACGCGCAAATCCAATTAAAGGATTGCCGCATTGACCGCAGTATGTTTTTTGTATACTTCAGTAAGGAACTGCAAAAACAGGAAGTTCAGGGACACTCTGCTTTAAAATTAAAACTGCTCAAGGAATTTGACTGCGCAAAAACATATGGGGTAGATGAATTTTGTGATGATGGAATGAGTAAAGTAGTAGATTCTTCTTTAGGCAAATACAGAACTACCGGGGATGTAAGATATTCGCGTTTCGCCTACCGTTTTTTTGTAGAAAAAGTCGGTAAGCCGCATGTAGCGGAAGTGCTATGGCCTGATAACCATGAATTTGAAATGGAAGTTGTCATTGACTCAAAATACGGCGGTGGATTTCATATTGTTGACAATGGCATTATTGCCGGGCAAAAATACCCAAATACTAATAAATTAAAAACATATAAGCTTATATTCTGGCCGCCGCACAAAGAGTGCACTATTCAGATTGTCGTTCATCCGGAAGGCGGGCCCAGGGGTGGTGCCCGCGGGGCTGTATATCCAGCCGCGGCAAAGTCAATTAAGATCTATCAAGTTGATAATGCTCATTTACCGGCAGTGAAGCTGACTAATCTGCCACCTTCAAATAAACAGCGTACAGTTGGTGTAGAAGATGAGGATTGTTCAACTCGCCGGGAATTTTCGATATTCGCCTTGGATCATGACGTTCCAAAAAAGAATGATAAAATGGATTTTTCCACCTGGTATTCGGGTTTGACGCGGCGTTTTGACTATATGAAGTTTGTCGGGCAGAATCTGTTCGGTCATACTGTATATCATTACCGCGGAACGATTTTCCCGGGGATATGCAATAGGTTCACTGCTCAAACTAGCTGGTATCCTGATTTCTGGCTGGATACAGCTCTTTATCTTGCCAGCCGCAAGGGACTCAGGTTTAACGCAGGGATGTGTTTTTTGGACATACCTGAATTAAAGGCAATGAAGTCTAAAGTAAGCAATGACGATATCATTGCCGGCAAAGATACTGTTCGCAACATTTCCTGGAACGGTCCGGCCGGCGGTAAAATAGACCATATGAATCTGGATAAACTCGCGGCCAGTTTTAATATTCTTCATCCCGAAACGCAAAAGTTGTACTTAAAGTTTTTTGACGATTTTATGACTCGTTATGGGCATTATGAAGCCTTTAACGGTATTGATATTTGGGGCTGGGTAATGAACTCCTGGTGGTTTGGAAGCCTGAAGTATGGTTATTCTGATTACAATATCAAGTTGTTTAAAAAAGAGACCGGTATAAAAGTTCCGGGGACAGCGCCTGATAAAGACCGTTTTGCAAAACGTTACTCGTTTCTGGTCAGGCAAGACAAAGCCATGAAAGAAAAATGGATTGCCTGGCGTTGTGAAAAAGTTCATCAATTCTGGATGAAAGTATATGATATTATCCAGGAAAAAAGACCGGGCACAAAATTGACCTTCCAAACCTGGGCGTTAGCTTATGATTTTAGAGTTCCTCACAACAGAGCGACCGTCTGGAAAAGGGGTGATGTCATGAGTATTTACAATTTTTACCGTGAAGCCGGGTTTGATCTGGACTTGTTTAAAGATATTCCAAATCTTTATATCGGGAATGTATTTCTTCCAAACTTTGCTCTTGATAAACAAAAGTATTTCATCAGAGATTTCGAATTTGCTGAAGCAAGGATCGAACCTTTTAAAAACAAAGGGCTTTCTGCTATATGGCTGGAGCAGTCCCGGCGCGAAACATGGCGTGGAAAAGCTTCAGTAGGTACACCAATGCCTGATTACTGGCTCCCTGAAGGCAACAAATCATTTTATCCCGCGCCCCGCAAAAAACGCCCGATTATAGATTCAGTATGGAAGTCACCTCCGATTATGCCCAATAGTGATTATTACCTCGAGTATTATGCTAAATGCCTGGCTGACTGGGATGTGCGGGAGATTACTGACGGAGGTATTGGCACTACAACATTGGGAGCAGAAGATGTGCTGCGTGAATTCATCAGGGCCTATCTTACCCTGCCAACAGAATATTTCGAAGTCTTTAAAGATGTCAATGATCCGGTTTGCGTGCGTTATTGGAAGGACCGTTTTTATATTGTAAACAGGGAGTTTTATCCAATCGAAGTAAAATTGCAGTTTAATAAGGGGAATTTTAAACTGCATAATCTGGCAACGGATAAAAAGTTTAAAGTGGACAAAGATATAACAATAACGGTCAATGCCTTTCGCCTGCTCAGTTATAAAATTCCGGAAGGAGTGAAACTGGCGTCTGTTCAGGTTATTGTTCCCCGGGAAAAGATTGAATGGCTCAAAGGTCGCCTGGATAAAACTCTTATTTCTGTCGTGGAAGCAAAGAAAAAAGAAAACATCGCGCCTTTAGTAAAAAAAGACTTGCCCTGGTTTGAACGTGAGCTTCAGAATGCATGGAATGAGAAACATTATGCGCGCCTGCGGCAGCTATTGGACAGCTACTGGGCCCAAAACATTGAGGAGGATAAATTCCTAAGCCGTTTTTTCGACCAGAAATTTAACCTGGAGGTTTTAAATTCAGCAAATCCGGCGTTTGCCGTTAAAAAAGTCGGTTCTATCCCTTTGATTAGCGCCGGTAAGTGGCAGAATGTCCCGGCTTTTAAAAGCGTATTTTGTGATGTTATTTTTCATGACGGCAAGTGTCTGTTGGCGCCGGTAAAATTGAAAACTGTTGTTAAATGTGTTTACACTGACAGGCAGATCGCTTTTTTATTCGAATGCCAGAGCAATAAAATGTCCAAAGATGATGTAGTTGAAATCTTTGTAAGTCCAAATAAAGAGAGCAAACCGTATTATCAATTTCGGCTTGGTTTTGAAGGTTATAAAAGCGAAAAACGCTGCAACACAAAATATAAAAGGTTTGGAAAACCCAGGGATTACTCTCCCAAGTATGATTTTCAAACACTTAAAAAAGACGGAGGCTTTTTAGCTCTAGTAATTATTCCGTTTGCAGAGCTTGACGGAGCAAAAGCTCCGGAGCCCGGAGATACCTGGCGGCTTAATCTCGGCCGTCAGATCAGTGATCCGCAGGCTTTTGCAGGTTACTATTCTCAGGGCTTAAGATATGATTTGCAAAAAGGCTTTCACTGCCCGGATAAATTTGCCAAATTGGTTTTTTAATGAAAACACGGGCCTGATTATAGCTATTTTAAGTTATTACAGTGGAAAAATTTATTTATCTGGTTATCTTTATTCACATTTTTGCATAGGATAAGGCTGTGTGCCGTGCTGTAATTAGAGCTTATACGAAAAGGGTCTAAATAGCTTGCGGCAGAAAGTCTTAGAGACCATGAATAGACTACAGATAAAAAATCGATTTGCACTCACATTGCTCTGATTAACAATCAATTTGAGCTCAGACTAAAAGAAACTAAAGAGGATTTAGGGGAAGGTCCTTTTGTTGGTATATGAGTGAAACGTTAAGGACTTGACAACCATACAAGGAGAAAAATGATGATGAATTTTATTCGATCAGAATTTAACAAACTATTGTGGTGTCGAGGGAACATGCGTGGATCAATGGTTTTGGGATTCACGCTTGTGGCGTGTCTATACCTGACTGGCTCAGTTTTTGCGGCAGAAGAGTCGGTTCCACTCAAGGTAAAGAAACCGCTGCCGGAGTTTCTCCGGAGGGGGAAACGTTTTATCGAGCCTGAGCCTGTTGTTCGCGACGCGACTGTTACCGGCGTCGTGTTTGAGGACAAGAACGGCAACGGCCAACGCGATGCCGACGAAAAAGGGATCGGTAATGTGCAAGCCACCGACGGCGAGTACATCAAACTTTCTTCACCGACCGGTGCATACGAATTCCAATTCAATGTGGACGAATATCGGTTTATCTACATCAGTCTCCCTGAAGGCTATAAAGCCACAGGGCCATGGTATCACCTTATCAAACAAGATGATACCGCAACTGAGTACAAGTTTAATTTTGCTCTACAGCGTGACCCGGCATCCCTTGACCGGGATTTCTCCTTTATGGTTGCCGCTGACTCTCAGTTTGAAAATTGGAAAGCGTATATCTTACTCAAAAAAGGCATGGCCCAGATTGCCTGCGCCACAGGCAGGCCGCGTTTCTTTTTTAACTGCGGCGACCTGACCATGACAGGGTGGCTTCAGGAGTGGCGCTGGTATTGGTATGCTATGTCAGAACTGACGATTCCACGCTATGATATATATGGCGGGCATGGCGGAAACTATGGAGCGGCCACAAAGTTTAAACGCGGCAGCGTGCATCATTTCAATCTTTTTTGCGGGCCGGTCTATTATTCGTGGAATTACGGCGGCCGCCATTTCATAACTTATAACAACTGGGGCGGTATGAGCAATGCTGAAAAGGCGCGGCAGGAGGTGTGGATGAAGGCCGATCTTGAGTTGCTCAAGCCGGGGGCCGAGGTAATCCTCATAGCCCATTTGCCGGCTGACGTGCGCCAATGGCGCAAAGATGTAAAGCAAGTGGCCAGTTTCTACGGCCACTGGCATGAGAGTAACCTGTTTTATTTCGACGGGGTCCCCTATATTTGCACCCATCCACTCCGTGGTCTGGATTGGGGCATCTTCACTAAAACCATACGTTTCTGCACGTTCAAGGACGGCAAGCTGATCACCGAATTGCGTCCTCTGGGCCAATACAAACGCGTACTTTTCATCAATCCACAAAATAACGGCACGCTTCCGCAGGGAACCGTGCCTTTGCGCGTGTCAGCCTTTGACACAGCATCGGTGGTGACACAGGTGACTGCCGAGATTACGGCTGAGGGTAGTTCAGAGGAAACACAGATCGATCTGAAGCAAATCGGGCAGTTCACGTGGGGGACTGATCTTGATACGAAAAAGATTATGCCCGGCGAGTGCAATCTTCGCATCATCGTCAAAGACGACCGGCCTGAGTCCTGGCCAATCAAGATTGGCAAATTTCGGATTGAGGCCCGGTCTCCGGTCAGGGCAAAGCCTGCAGATGACTGGCCTATGGTCTTTAAGAGCTTCACAGAACTGCGAACCACCCGGGACGAGGTCACACCTCCGCTTGAACTTGTCTGGACCGTGCCCACGAGCGGCCGAAATCAGTGGATTACGTCGCCCATTGTGTATAAGAACCGCGTTTATGTTGGCCCTGAAAACGCGAACACCGGCCGCCCTGTACCAACGATCGAGTGCTACGAGGCGACCACCGGGAAACAAGTTTGGAAAACTGAGATAGACGCCCGCATCCGTTTCAGCATGGCGGCCGGCGATGGTCGCATCTTTGCCCAGACCAGCAGCGGCACGGCCTATTGCCTGGATGCGGATACAGGCCGTGTACTGTGGAAACAACGCATATTTCCCATGGAGTGTAATCCGACCGATGCAAAATGTTCTGTGATCCTTTACGAGGGCAAACTCATTACCTTTGCCGAATACGGACCCCTCGTCATCTTCGACGCGCAAACAGGAAAAAAGCTGGCCTCTTGGCCAAGACCCGGTCCAGGCAGTCGAATCTACTACGGTGGACCGTTCCCGGACAATGACCGTATCTGGATCTCTACGCTTAACGGCGCATTCGCTTGCGACATGATGACGGGCGAGGTGATCTGGCAAGCCGATATTAGCAAGTGGGCCGGCCGCGGTGTGGCCATGGGCGTAATGCAGGACGGCGTTTACTACGTGCGCGGGTGTAACGGTGTACTGGCCTTCCGCGCAACTGACGGCGAGAAACTATGGGAGGTCAAAAATTTCACTAAGGGGGTTACACCCATTCCGACTATCGCCGACGGGGTGCTTTACGCCGGTGGATCGAAAGCGATTGCCATCGACATAAAAACCGGCAAAGAGCTTTGGAGTTACAACGAGATGCGTGTGACAGATGAGTATAATAAACGCCAGCAGGTCGCAGGCGGACACTCCAGTCCGCTGGTCTCCGGCAATCTGGTTTATCTTGGCCGGGACGACGGTGACCTCGTCGCTCTTGACAGGCGCACCGGCAAGCGCGTCTGGAGATTTGATCTCGGTCTGCCGATCAAGTCATCACCGGTCGTGTCCGGTAACATGCTCTTTGTTTATGGGTTCGATGGCAACCTGTACGCATTTGCAAGCCAGGCTGAATAGAGACATGTGTCTGTCTATAAAGGTTACAATAATGGAAAGGATATATGTATATGAATAAATGGTTTTGCTTTTGTATAATTTCAGCGGGCATTATTTCTTTGCAAATTCAAATATTTGCTGATAGCAAGGTTGACATCTCGCCCGCCCAAGGTGAGCCAGGTATTTCCGGCGCCTACTCTTCAGACAGTAATACAGTACTGCTTCTTCACATGAATGAATCGAGTTGGAATGGAGCAACAAACGAAGTCATTGACAGCTCAAGTTATGGAAATCATGGCACAGCGCAGAATGGCGCAACTACTATTGCTGATGGTAAATATGGCAGGGCAGGAATATTTAATGGCGGGGATGGTGTTATGGCTGGTTATGTGAATGTAGCGGATAATGATAGTTTGGAAATAGGCACTGGTGATTTCACTATAGAAGCGTGGGTTAAGGTTGACTCATTATTTGGTTATGGATTTATTGTAACAAAAGGCGGTGGTTATAACACAGGTAACCCGGGATATAGATGGGCAATCACGGCGAATGGGAGATTTTTGGTTTCGTTAAGTTCGGCCTATCAAGCAAATGCCATTTATAATGGGTATATAGGTGCTGTAGGTGCTGTTACCGTTGGAAAATGGTATCATCTGGCATTGGTAATTGACCGTGATAGGGATATCAAAATATATGTCAATGGTGTTCAATCCGGCGATGGAGTGGATATTTCAGCTTATAGTGCAGACGATATTTATAGTACGCCTACAGCGCTTATTATTGGTTATAGTAGGAAAGAGACATTTGATGGCACTATAGATGAAATAAGGATTTCTAATAAAGCCCGTTCTCTTAGCGAGATGAATACATCTGGAGCCTGTTTTCCTTCCAGTACTGTCACTTCGCGGTAACAAAGGATTCAGACTGATAGCGCCGCAGGGCCTGCTGGAGATTTGGGCAGGCGGTCGGAGTGCTCCAGCGCCCGTTGCATCATCCATAGACCCGGTTGATGCCTGCTCAGTTATAAAATTCCGGAAGGAGTGAAACTGACGTCTGTTCAGGTTATTGTTCCCCGGAAAAAGATTGAATGGCTCAAAGGTCGCCTGGATAAAACTCTTATTTCTGTCGTGGAAGCAAAGAAAAGAAGGGTCTCCGCAGATTTATCCGCCTCAGGAGGAATCTGTGGGTAATACCAAGTCGTTTTTT
>CAZBGF010000051.1:0-8815 GCA_964491255.1 uncultured Verrucomicrobiota bacterium | reverse complement strand
CAGACTTATCTGTATGCACACCATGCTTTCTGAATATCCGCGTTGGAGAAAACTCTCCAAGTCGATGCCCAACCATGTTTTCCGTAACATAAACAGATATATGCGTCTTCCCATTATGTACAGCAAATGTGTGCCCCACAAACTCAGGAACAACCATGGAACGACGAGCCCATGTTTTAATAACCCTCTTTTCACCCGAACGATTTAGTCGTTCTACCTTTAACATCAATTTCGCGTCAACATACGGACCCTTTTTCAAAGATCGAGACATGATTTATTTTCTCCGTGATACAATCAGTTTAGTAGAATGACGACGTTTATTCCGCGTTTTCTTGCCCTTGGCATACAAACCCCAAGGTGAACAGGGATGACCTCCAGTTGCCCGCCCTTCACCACCACCCATAGGATGATCAACCGGATTCATAGCACATCCACGCACTGTCGGACGAATACCCAACCAGCGAGAATGCCCCGCTTTTCCCCAACTTAAACTCTCATGATCAGTATTTCCCAACCGACCGATCGTTGCAAAGCAGTTAACATGAATCATTCGAATCTCACCGGACGGTAGTTTGATATTGGCATATCGGCCCTCACGAGACATCAGCACCGCGGACATTCCTGCACCACGCACAAGCTGTCCACCATGACCTGGTTGACATTCAATATTATGAATATTCATACCAAGGGGAATTTTGGATAAAGGTAGAGCATTCCCGACAATCGGTTCCGCGTCAGGCCCTGACATCACCTTCGCACCGATTGCAATATCCTCTGGTGCAAGAATATAACGCTTCTCTCCATCAGCATAATGCACCAAAGCAATTCGCGCAGAGCGATTCGGATCGTATTCAACAGTCATAACTTTCGCCGGAATATTAATTTTATCACGTTTGAAATCAATTATGCGGAATTTCCGACGATTCCCTCCACCTTGATGACGCATAGTAATACGTCCCGACGAATTGCGCCCTGCATGACGCTTTAATGAACAGGTAAGAGAACGCTCAGACTTTACTCGCGTCACCTCATCAAATGTCGAAACCGATGTAAAGCGTCGCGTTTGGGTTGTTGGTTTGTATTTTCTTATTGTCATCAGTTGTCCGTTGTCAGTAGTTCGTATATCGTATCTCGTATCTCGGGATTCGGAGTATTATATTCCTCGTCCCCAGTTCCTCCTCGCGCTTCACGTTTCACGGCTCAGTCTTCCGTCCTATTAAACCACATCAATCTTGTCGCCTTCTTTCAGGGTTACCATAGCCCGTTTCGAAGCCGCTGTGCGTCCGTATTTCATGGTTCGTTCACGCTTTAGCTTACCACAGCGATTCATAGTATTAACCTTGAGTACATGAACATTAAACAATTGTTCCACCGATCTCTTGATGTCCTTCTTGTTGGACGATGGGTCTACCTTAAAACAATATTGATTGTTCAATTCCGTTGCCCTGGAAACCTTTTCCGAGAGTATCAAATGTTTAACAACGATATATGGAGATTTCACGATTTTAATTGCACTCCGTGTTTAACCGATTTTTCAGCACTGTTAAAGCAGGTTGACTCACAATCACATTCGAATACCGAAGCAACTGATAGGTATGAACATCCTTAGCCACGGCTACTTCAACTCCAGGTATATTGTGCGAAGCCATAGCAATATGACGATCCATCTTTTCAAACACAATCAGCGCCAACCCTTTGATGTTAAGCTTCTTCAAGATATTCGCAAACACTTTTGTTTTTGCTTCGTCCATCTGAAACTCTTTAACAACGAGAATCGAACCTTCAGCCACTTTTTCACTAAATACCCTGCGAAAGGCCAAGCGCGCTGTCTTTTTAGACACTCGTTTGGTATATCGGCGCGGATGAGGTCCGAAAACCACACCACCACCACGCCATATCGGCGACTGACGATATCCAGCCCTTGCACGACCCAAACCTTTTTGCTTCCATGGTTTTGCATTGCTCCCTGCCACATCACCCTTACCCTTCGTAGATGCGGTCCCAGCTCGTATTCTTGCCCGATAAGCCACAACGACATCATGAACCGCCTGCTCACCCTTGTCTAAAACAAGCAGACCATCAGGAATCTCAACTTCCCCGAGACTCTCTCCCGTCATATCACATACCGGAATATTACTCATGTTGTTTCACCTTTTTTCAGCGCCTTTTTCACCATCACAATGGTACCCGCATGTCCAGGAATCGAACCCCCAACAAGAATAACATTATCCTGACCAAGAATCTGAACAACCTTAAGATTCTGTTGAGTCACACGGACATGTCCCATATGCCCAGGCATATGCCTCCCTTTGTAAACACGACCTGGTATTGTTCCACAACCAATGGCTCCAGTTTTACGCTTCGCATGTCCACCATGCGTCATTGGCCCACCACTCATACCATATCGGCGAACAACACCCTGAAACCCTTTTCCCTTCGTTACCCCTACAACATCAACATGAGACACCCCTTCAAACAATGATACGTTAATAACATCACCTTCCTTGTACTCATCATCAGCACCCAACCTGAATTCGCACCGGTGTTGTTTTGGTGAAATATTAAATTTTTTAAAAGCGGCTAGAACCGGTTTTTTCAACCGTGATTCACGAGTATCACCAAAACCCAATTGAACAGCATTATATCCCTCTTTATTTTTCCTTTTACGCTGTAACACGACACACGGCCCGCATTCAATAACCGTCACAGGAAGATGCCGACCCTGCTCGTCAAACACTCGTGTCATTCCTATTTTTTTGCCAAGTAAACCAGTCATTATATAACTCAAATTTTAATTGAAATATCAACTCCGGCCGATAAGTTGAGCTTTTTCAGCTCATCCACTGTTTTAGCTGTCGGTTCAATAATATTCAGCAACCTCTTATGCGTTCTAATTTCAAATTGTTCCATTGACTTCTTGTCAACATGCGGACTCCGGTTCACACAGAACTTCTCAATGCGTGTTGGTAGAGGCGTGGGCCCAGAAACACGCGCACCGGTCCGCTTAGCGGTTTCAATGATTTCATGAGCCGATTGATCCAACGCGCGAAAATCGTATGACTTCAGCCGTATTTTTATACACTGCTCTTCCATAATTATTCTTAATACTCCAATAGTTTTTTCTGTATTAAATCCGGTACAACTTCAAATAAAAACGGTTCCATCGTGCAATTGGCACGTCCCCGGCTCAGTGATCGAATAGCGGTCGTATACCCAAACAACTCTGCCAACGGAACATTCGCGCTGATAATCTGAACAGGAGGATGACTCTGCATGTCTTTAACTTTACCACGACGCGCGTTGATATCTCCTAAAATATCTCCCATATATTCACTCGGTGTAACAACTTCCACCGCCATGATCGGTTCTAAAAGGACCGGAGACGCTTTTTTTAAAGCCTCTCGCAAAGCCATTACCGAAGCGGTTTTGAAAGCAACATCCGACGAATCATCAGCATCCCACTCAGCATCCGTAATATTCACCCGCACATCAAGAATAGCATAATGGCGCAATACGCCTGTGGCTAATCCTTCCCTTATACCGTCCTCAACAAACGACCTGAACGTTAAAGGCAACTTTCCTGTAGAAACATCCATTGTAATAACCGTTTTTGAATTACGCGGCAATGCTTCAACTTCCAGACTAACAGATCCAAATTGTCGTCGGCCGGAAATTTCACGATCAAAGACATATTCGCCTGTGCCACAAGCTTTTACGGTTTCTCGATAGGACACCATCGGCTCCCCCGCATTAGCATGAACATTGTATTCACGCCAAAGCCGATCCTTGATAATCTCTAAATGCAGTTCTCCCATCCCATTGATCAGAGTTTGACCAGTGTCAGGATCAATTCGAACCTGAAATGTCGGATCTTCATGAGCTAACGCATCCAATCCCATGGATAGTTTATCCCGATCTGACTGTGTCTTTGGTTCAATGGCCATTGCCACCACCGGTTCAGGGAATCTAATACGCTCCAATGAAACAGGCTGGTTTTCCAGACACAGCGTATCTCCCGTGGCAAAATCCTTCATTCCTGCGATGGCGCCGATTTCACCTGAATACAACATGTCAACATCTGCATATTCATCAGCGTACAGTTCCAAAAGCCGTGTTACACGTGCTCTTTTTTTTGTCCTTGGATTAAAAACATTTCTCCCTTTCTTTAAACTGCCCGAATACACTCGGACAGCAACCAACTTGTCCATATAGGGATCATTAATAATTTTAAAAGCCAGAGCTGTCAATGGGCCAGAGTCATCCGGTTCCCGCTCGACAGGCTTCTCTGTCAATGGATGAAATCCGCGAACCGGAGGAATATCAAGCGGCGATGGCAAATAATCCACAACAGCATCAAGCAGAGGCTGGATGCCATTGTTTCTCAGAGCCGCACCGCATAAAACGGGAACCAAATGATGTTTTATTGTAGCTCTGCGCAAACCAGCCTTGAGAAGTTCAATCGGAACTTCCGGATTTTCAAGATAGGCGGAAAGCACCTCCTCATCATTTTCAGCTACCTTTTCGATTAATTCCGACCTCGCACGCTCTGCCGAAACCGCGATTTCCGATGGAATTTCCGACGTAGTCACAACAGAACCCAGGCTATGCTCTGCAAAAGTCACTGCTTTCATCTCGATAAGATCAACAACTCCTTTGAATTGATCCTCGCTTCCTAAAGGCAACTGCACTGCAACGGCAAGTGTAGTCAGAGTCTTTCGGATATCCTTAAGCACCCTGTTGAAATCAGCGCCAACCCGATCCATTTTATTGATAAATACAATCCGGGGAATACCGTACCGATCCGCCTGATGCCAGACCGTTTCAGATTGTGACTGAACACCTCCGACACTACAAAACACAGCAACGGCTCCGTCCAGCACACGCAGTGATCGCTCGACTTCAGCAGTAAAATCCACATGTCCCGGAGTATCAATCAGGCTAATCTGGGTATTACGCCAGAAACTGGTTGTCGCGGCACTACTAATAGTAATTCCCCGTTCCTGCTCCTGCGGCATCCAATCCATTTTGGCGGTTCCCTCATGAACCTCTCCCATTTTATGCAGACGCCCGGAATAAAACAAAATACGCTCAGTAATTGTAGTCTTGCCCGCATCAATATGCGCCATGATCCCGATATTTCGAATCTGCGACAAACTACTGCGACGCCCATCAGCTTCACGACCCTGATGACAATCCGGTACAGTGTCTTTTTTTTGTTGTTTCAAAACCGCCACCATTGTTTTTATATTCCAGTATATTACCACTTATAATGAGCAAAAGCTTTGTTCGCCTGAGCCATTTTATGGGTGTCATCCCGTTTTTTAATAACATTCCCCTGATTATTAAAAGCATCTAAAAGCTCTATCCCCAATGCTCTCTGCATAGAAAGACCTTTGCGAGCTTTTGAAAACTGAATGAGCCAACGAAACGAGAGCGCCAGTTGGCGTTCGTCACTCACTTCAACAGGCACCTGATATGTTGCACCACCTACGCGTCTTGATTTAACTTCCACTTTAGGTTTCATATTATCAATAGCACGGATCAAAACCTCCAGCGGGTCTTCATGACTCTTTTCTTTGATATAGTCTAACATACCGTACACGATGGTCTGAGCAGTTGACTTCTTACCACAGATCATAACCATGTTAATCATGCGCGCCACCAATTTGTTGTTATATTTCAAATCAGGCGCTAAATCTCTTTTTTCAGCTTTATGTCTTCTTGCCATAAATCACCACAATTCGTCTTTATCATTTTGAAACATCTTTTTTGGGCTTAGGCTTCTTTGCGCCATATTTAGAACGGCCCTGTCTTCTGTTTTCAACTCCAACGCTGTCCAGCGTTCCTCTCACAACGTGATAACGAACTCCAGGCAAATCCTTAATACGTCCGCCACGCACCAGAACAATACTGTGCTCCTGCAAATTATGACCTTCTCCGGGAATATAAGCAGTCACCTCCTGGCCATTGGTCAACCGAACACGTGCCACTTTACGAAGTGCGGAATTCGGCTTCTTCGGCGTTAACACCCGCACGGCTATACAGACACCGCGACGCTGAGGGCATTTTCCAAGTGCTGGAGATTTACTCCTCGCACTCACTCGTTTACGCCCAAATCTGACAAGTTGATTTATAGTGGGCATATTCCAATATTCCTCCTCAACTGATTAAAACAATGTGTCTACTTAGACATTTACAAAACAATTTGAATGAACCTGAAATAAATTTTTGCAAAACAGTTACAAAAAAAATCAAAATAACAAATCTATATAAAGAATGCAAGATTATGATAATATTTTTTTCGCTGCGTTATCTTCATCCGGGTCTTCACTCTGTCCTTCTTCCGAAACCGGGGCGCCAAGCGGTATCAACTTGATATGCCTGTTCGCGGGAAATCCAACACCGGTCGGAATGATATGCCCCATAATAACATTTTCCTTAAACCCGTATAACCAATCATATTTTCCAAGCGTAGCCGCTTCAGTCAATACACGAGTCGTGTCCTGGAAAGAAGCTGCAGAAATAAAACTTTCCGTTTCAATCGAAGCCTTTGTCACACCCAGAAGTGCGGGCGACGCTTCTGCCGGACGCTTTCCGTCAGTCATCGCTTTTTGATTCACGTCTTGAAATCGGTTTTTATCTACCAGTTCGCCCCAAAGAAGTTCGGTATCGCCGGAATCAGTAATTCGAACTTTCTTCAGCATCTGGCGCACAATAGTTTCGATATGCTTATCATTGATCTCGACACCCTGAAGCCGATACACTTCCTGGACTTCATTCACCAGATATTCCTGTAGTTCTTGCGGACCGCATACTTCAAGAATTTCCTGCGGTACAATTGGCCCCTCGGTCAGTGATTCACCTTTTTCAACATAATCACCCTTGAACACAATAACATGTTTTCCGAGCGGAATAATATGCTCCTCTTCCTCACTCGTGACCGTATCTCTGACAATCAGGCAACGCGACCCTCGCTGTATACCCCCGAAATCCACAGTGCCGGCAATTTTGGAAATCTCAGCGGCATCTTTGGGCCGCCGAGCTTCAAACAACTCAGCCACCCGGGGCAACCCTCCAGTAATATCCTTTGTTTTCGCTTCTTTACTTGGGGTTTTAGCCAGAACCGTTCCAGCAAGAATTTCCATTCCTTCTGAAACAACCACGTTAGCATGGGCCGGAAGACTGTGTTGGACAAGAATAGCTTTCGTTTTGGCATTCTTCAAAATAATCTGTGGATGCAGATTTTGACGATACTCCAAAATATGTATACCCTTGAAACCAGTGGTGGGGTCAATCTCATATTTGACCGATACATTCTCAACAAAATCATGAAATTGAACAACTCCATTCTGCTCTGCAATAATAGGAACGTTATGTGGTTCCCACTGAACAAACATCTGGCCCTTAGTCACAAGTGCACCATCATTCACAAAAATCATAGAACCCATCGTCAGCTTATACCGCTCCAATTCAAGCCCGTTTTTATTTTCAATAACGATTACCCCGTTTTTATTCAAAACAACGTTGTGTTCCATTGAATTTTTGACCATTCGAACATTAATAAAACGCACCACCCCACTGTTTTTAGCAACAATCTGAGGTTGAACAAACTTCGAGCTCGCTACTCCACCAATATGAAACGTTCTCATCGTCAACTGCGTCCCGGGTTCGCCAATGGACTGAGCTGCTATGATGCCCACGGCCGTTCCCAATTCAACAGGACGATCTGTTGTCAAATCACGACCATAACACTTCGAGCACACACCACGCCGAGATTCACATGTCAGTACACTCCGGATTTTAACTCGGTCGATGCCGCATTTATCAATCTTCTCGGCGACTTCTTCGCTGATATCATGGTTTGCTTCAACCAACAACTCGTTCGTGGCAGGATCCTTGATATCCTCAACCGCTGTGCGCCCCATAACCCGAACGCTTAACGGTATTTCCACCGCTCCGCTGACAGCCTCCACTTCAATGCCGTTTAACGTGTTGCAATCCTGCTCTGAAATAGTGACATCCTGCGCAACATCAACCAGCTTTCGGGTTAAATATCCGGCATCTGCAGTCTTTAGCGCCGTGTCGGCCAATCCCTTTCGAGCACCATGCGTGCTTATAAAATATTCGAGGACGCTGAGCCCATCACGGAAGTTTGAAATAATCGGACGTTCGATAATCTCACCTGACGGCTTTGCCATCAACCCACGCATCCCTGCAAGCTGACGAATTTGCTGTCGGCTCCCCCTGGCGCCGGAATCAACCATCATAAACAACGGGTTAGGCACACCAGACTTCCGTTCATTTTTCATGCCTTCAAACATGGTGTTGCCAACCTCATCAGTGGCACGAGTCCAGATATCAATGATTTTATTATACCGCTCACCATCGGTGATAACACCTTTTTTATATTGATTATCCACAGACATGATCTGCTTGTGAGCTAATGCAACAATCTGTTTTTTCTCGTCAGGAGTAATCATATCCATCAATCCAATGGAAATACCAGTCTGCGTAGCATACTTGAAACCCAACGCTTTAAGTTCATCAAGCATCCGGACGAGTTCATTATGTCCGCTAATGTGATAGCACTTCCATATAATCGAACTTGCCAATTTCTTCGTAATGGTCTCATTGATAAAACCCAACGCAGGTGGAAATACCCGGTTGAAAAATACACGACCAATCGTTGTAACGATTACCCGTTGATCACGCCGGCCATATTCCGTCTCATTGTGCAAGTCAGGATTGCGGAACCGAATAACCGTATGCACCTTGAGTTTACCAGTGTCATATGCAGACTGCACATCTTCTGCAT
>CAZBGF010000050.1:0-8848 GCA_964491255.1 uncultured Verrucomicrobiota bacterium | reverse complement strand
CAGGTGAATACTGGATGGCTCAACAGTCATTGTCACATTCACGGGGCCGGAAGCCAATTCTTCGGTGCGCAGAATGGGGTTGGATTCGGCTGTTTCGTTTTTTCGGCATCCGGCAAAGACAGCAGTAAAGAAGATCATCATGATCAGCAGTCGGGTGATAGTTGCGCGTATATTCGTTTTGATGATGATTGTCATTAGTTTATGTTCCTCGACTTGAACGACGCTGGCGTTGGCTGAACAGGCGGCGAACATCGTCAACAAACGGGCGCGTTGTTGACAGGGAAAGTGTATCGACTTTAAGCTTTTTAAACTGATGCAGATATATCTGCTCCTCTTCTCGAGCCTGATTTTTGAAAGCATTGCGCAGTGATTTCGATTGAGTGTCCAACAGCATTAGTTCCCCTGTTTCAGGATCGAGGATTTCCACTACCCCGACATTTGGAAGTTCCTTCTCGCGCGGATCAGATATGGGGCAGGCAATCAGATCATGACGGCGTGACACGACTTTTATTTCTTTCTCGTATCCTTTTGTCATAAAATCTGAGATCAGAAAAACAATAGCCCGATGTTTACAGACTTTACTGAGAAATTGAAGGGCTTCAGCAATATTCGTTTGACGCCTTGTTTCTTCCGCGGCCAGCACCTCACGGACTAATCTCATCGCAGCGGTTCGTCCCTTGCGTGGTGGAATGTATTTTTCAATCCGGTCGCTGAACAGGATCATGCCGACCTTGTCCTGGTTCTTGATTGCAGACAATGCCAGCAGGCTGGTGAGTTCCGCGGCCACCTCAGCTTTTGAGCGATCCAAGGATCCGAAACACATTGACCCTGAAATATCCACCAGGAAAATAATAGTCAGCTCCCGTTCCTCGCAAAAGCGTTTGACAAAAAGATGACCCATGCGGGCAGTTACATTCCAGTCAATCGAGCGGATATCGTCGCCCGCGATATATTCCCGGACTTCATCGAACTCCATACCGTGACCTTTGAATACTGACTGGTATTCTCCTGAAATATGTTCGTCAACCAGTTTGGTGGTAATCACCCTGATTTTCCGAACATGTTTCATTAATTCTTGAGTGTCAATGGTCATGACGGGTTGGTTCCTGGTTTTTGGTTCTTTGTTCTTTGTTCAGAACTGCTCGTGTTTTTCTTATCTGCCTCGTATGTAAGAAGATATTTAATGAGAGATCCTATCTTGGATTTTGTTTTTCTTGCTATCCCGTACAAATTATTGAATTCCGTTTTGGATATATATTTCTGGTCAAGTGCAATGTATAGTTGACTTTGAACTTCGGTGTCTGAACGGTGGGCATAACGCAGGAATCTAATGAACTCAGGATTGCTTCCTCCGTCAAAGCCTTCAGTTATGTTATGCATGATTGATCCGACAGCACGTTGGATCTGATCCTTCAGTCCGTAGTCTTTTAAAATTTTTTCCTTACTGGTTACCGCATACACAGATTTTGCTAATTCCCGCCCAAGTCGCCAACTCTCAATATTTTCAAATCTGTCAATTTTCACTATTCGTCCCCCTCTTGAATCTCTGCAACATCATATAACAGCGCCGAAGGCGCTCTTACGGAACTGGGATTTCATTTAAGAGTCGTGTAATGATATCTTCACTTGTGACTTCTTCAGCTTCAGCTTCATAGGTCAGTATGATTCTGTGGCGGAGAACGTCGTGTGCAATTTCCTTCACATCTTGAGGCGTAGCGTAACCCCTGCCATGAAGCATGGCATTGGCGCGTGACGTCAGATTCAAATATATACTCGCTCGCGGGGATGCGCCATACTCTATCTGGTGGTCAATCGGGATTTTGTACTGTGATGGTGTGCGTGTCGCGAAAACCAGGTCGAGAATGTAATCGCCGACTTTTTCGTCGCAATACACCTGATCCAATAATTCCCGCATAACATCGATTTGTTCAGAGGTTATGACCGTCTCCGTTTGTACGTCCAGTTTCCGTGTGAACCGGTTCATAATCCGGCGTTCATCATCCTTGTTGGGATAGGTCACTTTGCATTTCAGCATGAAGCGGTCAATTTGCGCTTCAGGGAGCGGATAAGTGCCTTCCTGCTCAATCGGATTCTGAGTTGCCATAACCAGAAATGGTTCAGGCAGGGGATAAGTGGTTTCGCCGATCGTCACTTGATGCTCCTGCATGGCTTCCAGCAGAGCGGACTGTACTTTTGCCGGTGCTCGGTTGATTTCGTCGGCCAGCAGGAGATTCGTGAATACGGGTCCCTTTTTCGGCGTGAAATTTCCGCTTTTCGGGTCGTAAATCATAGTGCCGATGATATCGGCAGGAAGCAGGTCGGGAGTAAAACTGATGCGGCGAAACTGGAGTCCCAGAGCCTGGGCCATAGTTTTTACAGCTGTCGTTTTCGCCAGACCGGGAACTCCCTCCAGTAGAATATGACCGTTGGCGATCAGGGCAATCATCATGCGGTCGAGCAAATGCTCCTGGCCCACTATGACCTTCATGATTTCCTGGCGCAGTGTTTCAACGATTTTTGACTGCTCATTAATCATATCTGTAACCTTCGATACATCTGTATTCTGCATGATAATTCTCCTTGTATTATTGATATTGTAATTGTTCAGGGTTCTGGGTTCCGAGTTTCATCTGGTTTTTGTTTGACCATTGTCACCCGGCTTCTCTTTTTTCTTGATCAAATTCTCTCGTTTTAACAGCATGGAATCGGCGCGATATGATTTAATCATGTGTGTCCATGGACTGAGTTTGGCATTCAGGGTTCTGGTGTTTTCTTCGATCTGCCCTTTCTGTAAAGCCTGGTCATGGGTGTCCCGTTTTTCAGTAGACGGCTGTGTTTTCGTGCTCCGAGGCGCATACTCAACAGTTACATGAACGCACCTGTCAGCTGATTCAGTATTCGTTGTGGTTTCGCCGATTTGAAATGTGTAGACCTGATTTTTTTTCGTGCGGGCAGTGAATATAACGGGATGATCCAGACCGGTTTCTTTTGGAGTCAGGGCAGGAGAGACGACATCATCGAAAGAGAGATACTGCAATGCGTTTGCCATTTGATTGATCTCGAATGTATTGCATTCTTCATTTTCGCTGATATCGTCAAGCGACAGATTATCGCTCTTCGGGTCGCGGGTAAGCTTGATGGGTGTGCGGCCGGGGCCCGTGACTGTGATTTCCTGAATATCGGACTTACGAATATTGATGAGTGTATCATCAAGCCATGTTTTGATGTTTTCCGTTAGGCGGCCAAGTGTTGTTGAAACAAGATAAACTTTGCCGTACGGTATGCGTACATACTGTCCGTCAGCATATCCGCCGGAAGTCATGAAGCGCCCGGCATTTTTTTTGGCAGTCTGACGAATGAAAGTTTTTCCAATGAGCAGACATGCCAATATGTTGTCGCGGCCATCCATCAATTCAAGGAGTGTTCCGGTTTTATCTGATTTATTTTGGCTGACTTTTTCTTTGGCAACAGGGGAAAGCAGGTGGAGACTGCCGAGTTGATCCTTCGCCACTGTCACCACCTGGCCGATTTTTAATTCGCTTATATCTCTCATGGTTCCGGCGACTTTATCGAAATTGGCTGGATAGTTGTATCGGTCCGGGACAGTCCAGGTTTTTTCAGCTTTCGCCACCGTAATTGTTGAACCGGCTGATGTGATTACAATTTTTTTCACGTTGTTAATCGACAGTTCAGGGAAAACCTTTTCACCGATGATTGAAGGCGTTGAGTTTTTTTGAAGACGAGTGGTCCAATATGCCAATCCGCTGATGACAATGGCCAACAGAATAAAAATAATAAGATGTTTCAACTTCATAAATGTACCCGAATATTTTCCGTGTTCATATTCTGAATGTCAAATGTCGAACCAGTCTACGGCCCGGCAGGCAAGGAATATTCAATGATAAAATTTTCTTATTACCCTATCCGGCTTGTCTGCCGGCATTGAAGCCGCCCTGTTTCCCATGGCATAACTTAAAACTTTGAATTTTAAACTAAAAACTTATTTATTTTAACCTTGATCGCCTGTAGCATGCAAACATCAAGCCGACGATACTGACGATAATCGGTATAAGTACAATGTTGATGATTTTAACTTTAATGCCTAATCGTTCAATGTCTTCACGAAGATTTTTTCTGACCTGTTTGAGTTCGCGCCGAGTAGTGATTTCTTCCTGTCTAAAACGTTCGATTTCACTCTGTTGCTCATTGCTGAGAATGAACTGCTGGTTTTTATCTTTCTTAGATTGCAGGGCTTGAAGGCGTTCTCTTGTTGATTCAAGTTTTTCCTGAAGCGCCTGTTCTTGAACGAGCCATTTTTTCTGGGCGCTATGCTGAAGCGCGAGTACACGGTCAAATGGACGTTCGAATTGTCCGCGGGTCCGGATGGCTGACATGTCAGCGCTTCCTGACAGTTGATCCACAGCGTTTACTAAGAAATTAATATTATCGTTTATTGGTTGGTAGCTGTTGCCTAAGAAGGGGACTTCCTGCACGGTGAACGGGTCGTAGAGCATATCCACATCACCCGCGAGAATAATGGTTGTAGGCTCCGTGCTTGAAATTAGATGCTCAGCGGTGTCAGTTTCTTTCTTTTCCTGATCAGCGGTTTCCGTGTCCTGACTGCCCGTTTTTGTGTCATCATTCGGTTGATTTTCGGGCCGTGGTTTTCCATCGGGAAAAGCGGTTTTAAAACGGCCGTGCAGACGTATGGCGAGATTTTGCTGTTCATTTCCGCTCTTGAAATCGCGTCGTATTGATTCAGACCCCATCTGGATGATCATTGGATTGACTAATTCCGACTCCCTTGATGACATAATCAGCGGATCAATGCTGGTTGAGGCAGATTCGTTCCCGGAGAATGTTCCTGCACAGGCCATAACAAGCGACTCGATTTGTGATGTGATGATATCCTGTTGATTGATATTTTCACGTCTCATGGTCAGAAAAACAGGGCTGTTATCCAGTTTGTTGTTTGCCTGCATAATCTGTGTGCTGGCATTCAGGTCAGCAAGCACTTTGCGCGGGTCATACTTAATGCCCCATGCGCGCGTCAGCTTAATGAGATCCGATGAAGGTGTTGACGGCTGCATGTTGGATAGATTTGCGTCTGCCAGGCAGAACGGATCCACAAAAGCAAGCAGACGCCCGCCGCGAAGCACGAATTGATCTATGGCGTAAAATGTTTTATCGGAGAAGTTCTTTGGATGAACAATGATCAGCACATCAATGTCAGCATCAATTTTATCGAGTTCCGGTGAAAGTTGACGTATGTCATAATCCTGGCTCAGCTCCTGAAACGAGACCCAGGCGGGCTTGCGTCCTTGGCCGGGTTGACCGGTCATTGAGAAAGGTGATGGAGAAACGCCCATGACCGGTAAACTGCTCATGACGCCCGCTACAGGTTTTTTTTGTTGATCAATCCGCACGATCATACGCGTAATGTTATATTCTATCAGCCTTTCGCCGCGCGGGTCAATAAATGGAATAGCGGCGGCGTTGTCACCTTTGACTGCGACAAGGCCAAGGTAAACACCGGTGTTCATCATGCCCATGCTTTGATCTATCAACCCGTAGCGTTGAGCCCATTCTTCTGCGTCTGAGTCGGGTTTCGGATCATATGTTTCGATAATAATGTTTCGTCCTCCGGCAATTTTATATTCGCGCAAAATATCTTTGATTTCCCGCGCGAAATATTTGAAAGGCATTGGTATTTCCGGTGAGCTGGACGAAAAGTAGAATTTGAGGGTAACAGGAGTTTTGAGCTTTTTCAGGATCGCCCGCGTTCCATCGGAAAGCGTATAAATTTTTTCTTCGGTCATGTCCTTCCTGAATCGAAATGTTTTAAGCATCGCGTTGACCGCTATGAGAATAGCCAGGAGAGCCAGTAAGCCTATGACACTGCTGGTGATTTTCCAGGTTTGTGCGGTTTTTAGTTTCATTCTATTGTTTCCTTATGCTGATTTTCTATTTTCAAGAACCAGATGAGTGCCAAAGAGCATGAAAATCATCACACTGATATAATAAGCGAAATCGCGGATATCTAATACGCCCTTTTGAAAAGCTTCGTAATGAGGTATAAAGCTGAAGGAAGCGATCCCGTTAACAAGCCAGGCCGGTGCCCAACCGATCAACATATCCGTGACCGGAGTCCATCCAGCCAGTAGCAGGAACAGGCAAATGACAACTGATAATATGAAGCTGACAACCTGGTTGCGAGTCATTGCCGAGGTCAGCATGCCGACAGAAAGATAAGCGCCGGCAAGTAGAATACTGCCGATATAGCCTCCAATTACAGCTCCTTTATCCGGAGCGCCGAGGTATGCCGTGGTAAGAACAATTGGAAAAGTCAGAAAAATCGTTAGCGTGAGGAAACACCAGGCCGCAATAAATTTTCCAAGAATCACCTGCGGCATCGTCACTGGCAGTGTCAGCAGTGTTTCAATAGTGCCGGTACGGCGTTCCTCTGCTAAAAGCTGCATGGCAGAGGCAGGAACCAGAATGAGAAACAACCATGGATGCCATAAAAAGAATGAACGCAGGTTCGCCTGTCCGGCTTCGTAGTAACGAGAAACAAAAAAGGTTAAAAAACCTATAAGCATTAAAAAGACGATCATGAATACATAAGCAACGGGCGATTCAAAATAGGAAAACAGTTCCCGTTTTGCTATGGCTTTTGTGTTTCGAATAAAGTCCATGTGCCCATTCTCCTGTCTGTTCAGCTGTTTACAGTTAATTTTCGAAAGACATCATCTATGTGTCCGTCAAGAATTTTCAAACCCGTGACGCGCCATGTGCTGTTGGCTTTAATCAGGGTCATCATGTCCTCGAAAAGATGTTCCTGGTCTTTGGGATAAACAAGATACCCTTTCTCAATGGATTCTACGCGTTCCGCTGATTTTAAAGTTTCCAGCGCGGCAATGATGTCCGGCGTGCAGGTTTTGACTGTGAGTTCAACGGCGCCATTGGTTTTGTCTTTAGCTCTCAGTTCCGCCGGCGATCCGTTGGCGACAATACTGCCGTTGCAAATGATAATGGCGCGAGTACAGACCGCTTCCATTTCTTCGAGAATATGCGTGGAAATCACGATTACCTTGTCTACCGACATTTCCTTAATCATGGTTCGGACCGCGTGTTTCTGGTTGGGGTCCAGTCCGTCTGTGGGTTCGTCCATGATCAGGATCGAGGGGTTATGAAGAAGAGCTTGCCCGAAGCAGACCCGCTGGTTGAAACCTTTGGATAGTGTTCTAACCAGTTGATTGGTGACAATGCCTAAGCGGCATGTTTCAATGGTATGTTCAACTCGTGTGTTCCGTTCTCGTCCGGTAAATCCGCGGATTTCAGCAATGAAATTCAAATAATTCCGAACCGTCATATCAGCATACACGGGTGCGTTTTCCGGCAGGTATCCCATTTGTTTCCTGGCGCGGATGGGTTGGTCGATAATATCGTATCCGTTAATCTTCGCGGTTCCAGAGCTGGGCGGAAGAAATCCTGTGATCATGCGCATGGTTGTTGTCTTGCCAGCGCCGTTTGGGCCAAGGAACCCAAGGACTTCTCCCTTTCCCGCGTGGAACGAGACGTCGCGGACGGCTTGAATGTGTCCGAAACGTTTGCCCAGATTCTTGACTTCTAACATTGATATTCTCCTGTATTGACTGTAACTATTCAGGCACAAAGCTCCAAAGGCGCATAGGCACAAAGTCGTGCTGACCTTTCCCAAACTTCCATATCTTCAAATTTCATATTAATATTTTTTCCTGCTGATTATTGACAGCTCATTACTGATAGCTGTGAACGCACAGAAAAAAAGTAAACGTTATCTTACTTTAATAACCCTTGCAACAGGTTTTTTCTCAACGCGTTTCGGGATTCGAATGCAAAGCATATTATCTTTGATTGTGGCTTCGGCTGTTTCAGCATCAATAGGGCCGGGCAGCATGACTTCCGTTTTAAATTGTTCGCGTATGATCGCATTTCCGTTGTTTTTTTGTCCGGAATGCAGTGTTCGTTTATCAAGGTTCTGATGCGTGGAAATGCTGAGAAACCGGTCCTGAAGAAGAATTTCAATATTGGATTTATCTGTTTCGGTTATCGCGGCAGTGATCATGTAATAATTGCCCATATCTTCAATATTCATGGCCGAAGAAACTTTCACCATGTCCCAGTCTTCCTCAAATAGATTCGGCATTTGCATGAATTTATGCTCGTTGAACGCATTTTTGAAAATGTTGTTCATTTTCTGCTGAAGACTGCGAATGTCATCAGTAGGTAAAGCAGATGGCGCATGACCCGTTTTTTCTGGAAAAGCGCTGGACGACGATAGGTATCCAAAGTCTGCCAGGAGATTATTAAGAATTTTGTTGATTTGATCATGAATGTTCTGGAGATCATCAGATGATTCCCAGAGTACGATTTTCGGATCGTCCTGCCTGCGGGCGAATGATGAAGCACTTTTACTCTTTGAGGGAGATACCAACAGATGGGATGCGTGATTCTTGCTCCATGGTTTGAATTCATTAGCGCCGACGGCTTGTGACTTCTGCATCTTGAAGATCATCCAGGTTTCAGCCATGGTGATGCCAAGCAGGATTATGACCAGTCCGGAGAGCCATGGTTTTTTTCGAAAAGTTTGTTTTATTTTGTTCATCATATTTTGTAATTACTCAGGCACAAAGCTCCAAAGGCACATAGGCACAAAGTCGTAGGAATACAATCCGAATGCAGAACATAACATATCCAAATACCGTTTTGAAAACGTTTCATAAGAAATTAAGCAACCCATTCTCTTCAAATTTCTTGACTTTGCGCCTTGGCGTCTTAACGCGAGAATAAGAAATCCAAATTATCT